>JANLSD010000310.1:0-16009 GCA_031362245.1 Acaryochloridaceae cyanobacterium OTE_25_metabat_464
GTAAAGATAAAAGGTTGATGCGACGGGAAACTACCATGTAGTTTCACAATCCTTGGTTTCATCTTTCCTGGTATGTCTTCATGCTTGCAAATTAAGTCATACTTGCGATCGTGAATAGCTGGTCGAGTTCTCTCCAGTAACGTATCGTAATTAGTGGTAAAGACATCCGACCACGGTAAAGACATTAATAGCTTATGAAGCTTACTTGGATTGTATTGATCATTAGGAATGCTGCGAACCAAGAAGTTATTTAGTGCTGAGCGTCCAAAAATTGCCTCATACTCACTTGCCAAATTCAAAGGATTGGTAATCTTCCACTGCTTTTTACCTGATAGATTTTGTGGATCAAGCTCGTCATACATTTTTTCTGCGAGGTCATTCCATGTAGGCATATTCGGGGTGCATGGGGCTATTTTCTCTGCATTACGGCTAAAGCCTGAACCAACCATGACAGCAGCTTGGCCAAAATCTCGGTTGCACCAAAGCCGTCTGCGAATCTGTTCAAAGTGGTGCAAATCAGGAAAATTCATTTTGTGATTGATTGTAAAAATGGATGAAATAGCTTGATTGGATTTCTTCCTATTCTGCCACAGCTAAAATCTCTGATGCCGTTAGCCCTAGCTCAGGAAATATGGATGATGTGATCGCCTCATCTTTAGCGATACAAATAGCGATCGTCTATGCTAGAAACATCCTCACCGTATGAGTAACCCAGCATGACCGAAGTCACCCTCAACCTCCCAGAGCCGCTGATTGCCCACGCCCAAAAACTAGGATTAGCCACCCAACGCAACCTAAATAGCGTCCTCACAGACACCTTGGCAATGCTGTGGTTAACCCTCGACGAAATCCCAGGCACATCCGAACCACCCGTCTGTGAACTATCCGACAATGATGTGCTGAAGCTAGCCGACTCCAAAATGAACGAAGCCCAAAACCAACGCCTCGGAGACCTCCAGACCAAAGGCAAAACAGCAGGGCTAACCGATGCCGAGCGCTACGAACTCCTAGCCCTGCTCCAAATCTATCAACTCGGTCAACTCCGTAAATCAGAAGCACTGGCTGAAGCCATCCGTCGCAGATTGCGCGAACCGTTGCCTGCATGAGCATTTCGGAGCAACTTCGACAAAAAGTGCGGCAAAACGCCAAAAATCGCTGTGAATATTGTCTAAGCCATCAAGACTATGTGATGGGACGTCTTCAGATCGATCATATTCAACCGATTGTCCAAGGCGGAGAAGACCTAGAAACAAACCTTTGCCTCGCGTGTGAGCTGTGCAACCAATACAAATGGACTCAAACCGAAGCAATCGATCCACAAACAGGCCAAATCTTTGCCCTATTTCATCCTCGTCAGCAAACTTGGTCGGAACATTTCGTATGGAGTTCCGATAACGTAACAATCCTGGGGCGCACGGGCTGCGGTCGAGCCACCATCGAAGCACTTAAACTCAATAACACTCTAGCCATCACAGTTCGGCGCAATTGGGTTCGGGCAGGATGGCATCCTCCACAGGAATGTTGAGGCGATCGCCCTCTTCACCCCGCTATTCCACCACTGTCAAAATCTTCGCCACCGTTAGCCTTAGCTCAGGGAATGTTGCCGATGCGATCGCCCCATCCCATTCAAAACCACTATTGGTCAGGCTAAGCTTATTATCATCTATCCTGCTCCGAGGCCAAACCCATGAACCTTAGAGAACAAATCGTCAGAGAAATCGAGCAAACACCCGAGGCATTGCTTGAAGAGGTTCTTGATTTTTTCTTGTTTCTCAAACAACGCAAAACCCAAGAACCATCAACCCAAGCGGCCCCTCTGCCTCCTTCCCTAACAGACGCCTTTACCCAATTACGTCAACTTTGCGCCGAAGAAAACTACACATTTGAGACTCCATTACGTCAAAATCGCCCCAACCCCTTCGACGAAAGCATCCTATGACTTGTCTGTGTGACACCAACATTATCAGCGAGCTGGCTCGAACACAGCCCAACCCAGGCGTGCTTGATTGGAGTGCAAGCATTACATCCTTCACATTGAGCGTGATTACCCTCGAAGAAATTACCTATGGGCTGAATGCCAAACCTAATCCTCGAATCCAAAACTGGTTTCAACAATTCTTGAGTACCTATTGTCAAACCATTCCCATCTCATCTGAAATCGCCCAATACGCAGGTGAATTACGAGGAACATTAAGAACACAAGGCATCACGAGATCGCAGGCAGACATGCTAATTGCCGCCACAGCTCACATTCATCAACTGACCTTGATAACCCGCAATATTCGTGACTTCGAAGGTTGTGAGATTGAACTTCTCAATCCATTCAGCGCATCATGAAGCACGATCTCCCTTATTTTCCTACGGTCAAAACCTCTACTGCCGTTAGCCTTAGTTCAGGGAATATGGCTGGTGAGATCGCCTCAACTTTGGCATTCAAATGGCGATCGCCTATGCTAGAAACATCCTCATCGTATAAGTTGCCCAGCATTACCGAAGGCATATCCGAACCGCCCATCACCGAACTATCGGACAACGCCGTGCTAGAACTGGCCGACGCCAAAATGAACCAAGCCCAAAACCAACGACCCAGAGACCTCCAGGCGAAAGGCAAAACAGTAGGACTAACACCGATGCCGAACGCTACGAACTTTCACTGAAGCAACAGGCTACCGTCCGCTTTAGCACCATTGATATTAGAAGGTGTAAATCGCCACTGCTGTTGATAGTTACTCAAGAAATTTTGACCTAAAATCCCATCCACACCCAACAGCTTTAAGATTGGCGACGAGACAATAATGGTCTCCAGTTTTTTCTGTTCATACTGCTGAAGCTTAACCGAAGCAAGCTGAGATGTCTCCGCTGGCTCAAGGCCACAAAACCCTAAAATCTGGGCAGGCTTGCGATTACTCAAATTCAGGCGCTGGGCGATCGCCCCTGAAATAAAGGTACTGTCCGCCCCAGTATCCAGCAACATCGTAAACGGCCCTTGACCATTAAGGGTCAGCTTTGCCAAAAACACACCCAGCTTTTTCTGGAGCGGGATTGCCTTAGCAGCGTCGGAGGCTGGCAAAATAGAGGGTGCCGCAAACTCAAGGGTTTTGGCCTTGGGCTTAACGTTCAGGTCAAACAGGTGGAGAACATCCATCCCCATGACGCCAGATAACCCATCGGGGACAGCCGCCGTCTCAAACCGAAGACCATTCACCCCTTGGATTTCCAGACCCTGGAGGGCAAGTAAGGGAAGTTCATGGAGGGTGGCTTTCATGGAAGCGCATTCCTTGCCCGCCACCGCAGAGGCAAGGCGATCACTTGGCACAACACGACCAGGAGGGAGCTTGAGTGTTGTCACTAGCTCGGCAGAAAGTAAGGTGGTGGAAGCGCCAGTATCAATCAAAAACTGCCTGGGTAATTTGCCCACCATCACCGTGGTGGAATAGACCTGACTTTTGTCGAGCACCTTCAGGGAAACGGTAGCCGCCCCCTTCACCTTTGGAACAGGAACATCTAACCCCTGAAGCTGCACAACCGCATGGGTAACAGCATTGGGATGGGGCCGAGCGATCGCTTTCTCAAAACTCCCGCCAAGACTCGTTAATATGCTCACCACAACCAAACACGATGCATTCCGTAGCATTACTTTTGCATCACGCCTTAATATTTTGATACAGCAATAGAATCCAAGATCCTAGGCAAAAGAATCTTCTACATCGGGAAGACCAATAATGTGTTCATAAGCAGCGGCGATCGCACAAGACGTGAAGGGAGCCGTCACAAATAAACCCACACAACACGCCAAAATACCTGCCATATTAATTAAAGTTAGAACAAAGAAAAATCCAAAAATACCAAACCACTGCTTGCCTACGATCTTTCGGCTCGCTTCCATTGCAGGCCAGAATTCCAGCTTTCGACCAATCACCAAAGGAATGGCAAAGGTGTAAGAAATACTGATATAAACCAAAGCCATAACCCCCACAAACATGAGTGCTATTGCAAGCACAATAAAGATGGGATTAGGTTGCTGATTTTCTGAGACCCCTGACGAAAAGCCCGCGAGAAAAATACCAATTCCTGCTGGAATCATGCAAGCGAATGCGATTAATGTTGTAACCAGAGTAACGAGCAGAGTTGGCCCAAAATAGGGCGTTTTAAATCCCCTGAAGAAGTCCTCAAAGACAATAGGCTGAGATTTCATCAGCTTAAAGGCGACAATCAAAGATCCTGCATTCAGAGGTCCACCAATAATGATGGAAACAAAACTGCCCCCAGGAATCATCCCTAATGCTCCACCAATTGCAATTGTAATTAAGAAAAATCCAATGAATAACCCTAGGCTACCTTGGCAAATTTCCCATCCTCGTTGGATATAAGCGTTTATATCAACAGAGTATCCATTTTGGATAATAGCGTCGATATCCGATTTGTTTCTATCATTCATAACTTGATTTCTACTTACAACAAAAATACTTCAAAGGATGGAGGCTAGAATTAAGCAGATACTTTCAATAAATTACTTGAGTAATGACTGCAAAGAAATACGCCTCAAGAAAAACAGCAAAAATCCAACCTGGCAGACGGCTAATAGGCCATAGAGCTTTAGCAACAAGTTGACATCCAAGCTGTCAACTACGCTGAATCCACCAATGCTTATTAAAACAATCCCCAAAAGTAGCGTCCTTTTTTTGGCCTGAGTTGTCAACATCCTGTTAATAGTTTAGAGGGCTTCTGTAAACTGATGAAGCGATATCTTAAGGTTAAGATATTTAAAACCATCCCTTTTTATTGGTAATATACATATCCTCAAATTCTGCGTCAGATTTCGTTAGATAAATAATTCCTTCGACTAGGCCAATGACAGCCATCACAAAAGAAGCAATGCCGCACGTCAGAATGGAGCTAAGGAGCATAATCAGCCCTTCTAGGGTATAGCCCAAAATAAACTTATGAATACCTAATGCCCCTAGTAAAATACCGCAAATACCCGCAGCAATTTTTTTGTTGCTGGTCTCTGAGCTTGGATTCGTCATACGTATTTAGGAAAAATCAATAGATGGAAATACCTTCTGTTTCTAACCCTAGTCGGGATTGATGTAAAACGAGTAAATTTTTGCGTTTCTTCATAGATTCGCACACAATTAAACGATTAGTGTCACAGAAATTCTAGCCTTTGCTTTTTTGTGTAGTGCCGTCTCCATCACCCCATCCATAGCCGGATTAACGCAAAGCTGAGAAACCCACTCCCTAAAGGCACGCTTAAATTATCCAAGCCAAACTTTGAGAAGGACTCTAGACCCGTTGCCACCACTGCCACCACCACTGCGGTTATAGCCGTGGGCCAAGCAAATCCGTAGGCAATGCTCAACGTGATGCCGCTGACCAGGGTACTGGCGATCGCCATCGTCCCCGTCCCCTCCCAGCTTTTGGTCATCCCCCAGATCTCATAGCCATGTTTGCCAAAGCGCTGTCCAATCAGCGCTGCAAGGCCATCCCCCCAAGTCATGACGAGAACACCCAGCACCGCATGGACTTGAAGCGCCTGGGGCCAAAAGTAGGCAATTAGGACTCCGATGCTGACGCAATAAAAAAAGGTGCCAAAACTTTTGCGGCCTACACCACTCACGCTGGCGAGTACTGGATACCAGTAGGAGATAAACGTTGCCACACTAGAGAGTGCAGCGGCGGTTATGCCCACCCAGGCAGGAATATCCAGCCACCAGGCCAGCAAAATGACATTGCCCACCCCAATATGAACCACCTTGCGAGAGACTTCATCCCCTAGGGGCGTAAACCGAGCCACCAGTTCTGCGGCAATCAGCACAACGCCCAGCCAAAGCCCTACTCCTAGGATCTGCCCTGAGATTTGATCGACCATGTTTGGTTATCCTGCGGGGGCATCCGGTGCGTGATGCTCAAGGGCAAACTGAAGGATTTGATCCACTAGGTCTGGAAAGGCAATGCCTGTGGCAGCCCATAGCTCGGGATACATGCTGGTGGAGGTGAACCCAGGCAGGGTGTTGATTTCGTTCAAGAACACCTCCCCCGTTTGCGCTACGTAAAAAAAATCGACCCGTGAGAGTCCAGCGCCATCCACGGCCTGAAATGCTTGGATTGCCATTTCTCTGATGGTTTGGGTGACGGTCTCCGGCAAATGGGCCGGAATAATCATGGCGGATCGTCCGCTGGTGTATTTGGTTTCGTAATCGTAAAAGTCGCTGTCAAAGGTGATTTCACCAATTACGGAGGCTTTAGGATACGCATTGCCTAAGACGGCGCATTCCACTTCACGGGCAGACGCGACGCCCGCTTCTACAATAATGCGACGGTCGTAGCTGGCGGCATTATCCAGGGCCACCTCTAGTTCAGCGCGCGATCGCACTTTAGAAATCCCCACCGATGACCCTAGGTTGGCGGGTTTCACAAAACAGGGGTAGCCTAGTTCTGTTTCGAGATCATCGCAGAGCTTGGTGAACACACAGGGGTCTGACCAAATTTGCGATCGGGTTACGCCCATGTACTTGACCTGGGGTAGCCCTGCCGCCGCAAAAAGCGTCTTCATCGCCAGTTTATCCATCCCAGCCGCTGAAGCAAGTACCCCAGATCCAACATAGGGCACCTGCATCAACTGCAATAACCCTTGAATCGTCCCATCTTCACCGTTCGGCCCATGCAAAATGGGGAACCAAACATCCACGCTTGACGCCTCCGCTGGAAACTGCCAACGATCAGGTGCGGCTTCAGTCCCCAGGGGTTTGCCGCTGCCCAGAACCGTTTGGGCAACTTGCCCTGTCACCCAGCCGCCATTTTTTTGAATATAAACCGGAATAACATCGTACTTCTGGTCATTCGGCGATGCTTGTAGCGCCCTTGCAATAGCGCCTGCGGAAACCACCGAAACTTCATGTTCTCCCGAACATCCGCCAAATAATAATCCAACCCTAGGTTTTGTCACTGTTTCTCTCCGGCCTCGCTTCCAGATAGACTATCACACCCCTGCTGTTTGAACGGTCGGCATCTCTGCGACAAGGATCTTTTTGTAGCGCTTTTATCAAGAATCAACACGATCGCCCACAAGTGGAAAGCGCTTAGCCGAGAATGGAAGCACCTAAACCTGGGTGATCATCATGCTGTTACAGCAGGTCAAACTCACAGCCGATCAAAAGATCGAGCAGCGGATTCTAGAAGCGGCAGAGCACCTGTTTGCCATTCAAGGCTATGAGCGCACCACGACAAAGCAGCTTGCGGAGCTATCAGGGGTTGCCGAAGGGACGTTATTTAGACATTTTGAGTGTAAAAAATCGATCCTAGCCGCCGTCATGGGTCGCGGGTGGGATGTGCTCTTAAATGATTTGATTGAAACCCTTTGCGAGGTTTCAGACTGCCAAGATATGGTGGGGCTTTTGCGGCATCGCCTTCAGGATGTCCATCACCATGCTGATTTAATCAAGGTTTGCCTCATTCAAACGCCCTTTCATCCAGAACTATGTGAAAGCATTCAGCAACAGCGTTTAAGGCAAATGCTAGAGATGCTAGAAGCCTATATTCAAACGGGCATTGACCGGAAGCTTTACCGTCCCCTTCAGGCAGCCAGTGTTGCGCAGGTATTCCTGGTCATGTTTTTGGGGATGAGTTGGTTTGACAACCCCCTTCTCAATGGCCAAGATATCCCCCAAGCGGAGATTCAGATTGCAGACACGTTGGCAGATATCTTGATGAATGGTTTGCTTTTGAAGGATTAGAGCGAATTAGGCCATTTACCAACAAATTCCCAACAAAAACAGCGCTGAAGCTTCAGCGCTGTTAATTTTTTAAGACTTGGGTTGCAAAAACGACGCTTTAGAGCACGCCCATGTTGGTTAGGCCCAAGATGGCACCTGCGCCCAAAATGTGGCCGAAGCAGGTTGTACCCAGCACGGCACCTAACCCAAATCCGCCAAATAAGTTACCGGCAGGTAAGGCTCCGCCAGTACTTTGGTGTTTAATGGTGAGTTTGCCAAAGGCGATCGCCAGAACGTTTGCAAGCACCATGACGATGGCAACGTTAGGATTCCAATCTGCTGCTCTAACAGCAACCGCGAGTAAAGTGGTGGTAAACAAAAGGTTTCTCCTTGCGCTCTGATGAACTGTTTGGATGCTAGTTGTTTTATTTATCAGAAAATGCAGCCCTATTTGCTAAAGCTGCATCAATAGTTAACGAATGCGAGCGAACTGACGCCATCCGTTAGATCAACTTGGGTTCTCGGCACTGCTTAGTTAAGAAATGGTAATATGAGCGACTCCCGACACTAGTCTCAGTGTCACTTTGCAGGCCCGTCGTGCCTTTTAGGATCCTTCTTCTCTTTCTTTGCTTTCTTAGTGTCCTCAGACGTAACCTTTGTTTTCTTTGTTTCTTTATTCGCTTTTTGTTCTTTTGACATGACCAGTCCTCCAATCAACGGCTTTGATGTGGCTTGAGTAAGTAGCGTTTAGTGCCTCAATCACTTTGTTGGAAATCACTATTTTGGATTTGCGATACTTCTAAATCATGGCACAACCATTCTGCAAACGGGCTTAATCCCTTACTTGCCATGAATTAGATTAATTTTTGAGCCATTGATGAGCTTCTTGTCCCTTGAAAAGCGTTTCTAGCAAAGCGAATGAAGCGATAGCCCAAATCCAACGATTTGTATCGACAACCCTATTCTGAAGCTCAACTAAAATACCTCTACAGCATCATAAGAGGGCTGTAGAGGTATTTTAGAGAATCGTCCCATCAACACTAGACTGAAATAAGACGATCAGGTATGTTGCAAGCACTGAGGCTTAGTAACGACGTCCGCCGCCGCCACCGCCGCCACCAAAGCTACCGCCGCCGCCGCCACGGTTATCTTCACGGGGCTTAGCCTTATTGACTTTAAGACTACGACCCATCCATTCAGCACCGTCAAGTTCTGCAATGGCCTTGTCTTCTTCAGCATCGCTGCCCATTTCAACAAAGGCGAATCCGCGCATACGACCGGTTTCACGGTCGGTGGGGAGTTGAACTCGTTTAACGGAACCGTACTCTGCAAAAGTACTGGTGAGGTCTTCTTGGGTAACCTCGTAGGAGAGATTACCAACGTAAATTGACATAATTTGAATTCCAGGTGTGTAATGCTTAACTCTAGCGTAGTCTCAAGTGCTTTAAGACTAGGTGCATGAGTTTATTGATAATTGAGCGTCACCACTGCAAGCAGATGGCTTAGTTCTCACTTACTATAACAGAAATAGCTCAACTCATGCAGAAAGGACGCCGTTAATACAATTTCTTTAGAATTTCTTTATAATCTATTAGAAGATGGATTGAGCACACTCAGGTTTTCTATGAATTCGTTACTACAAGACCATTCTCCTAAGCCCTCCGGCCTTTCTACTGTCCTTAACCCCCTTCGCCAGTGGCTTGATCGTTGGACTGTCAATGATCTTCACCTGGCTCACCGCATCTGTAAGCTCATTCCTTCTCAGTGTCCCTTTGAGCGAGATGTTAAATTGTTCGGTCGTATTATTGCCCATATCCCGCCCCTATGTAAGCTCAACCCCCTCTTTGATGAGGTGGTGAACCTACGGTTTCGAGCACTTTGCTATTTGGCCGATGAATGCGGTGAAGATGTGAGCCAGTATTGTTAGAGCCAGCCTTGTTAAGGCCATTGTTAATGGTCGGGATGACGTTTAACCCTTATTTTTTGCCCTTCAGGTGCTGACCAAAAAAGCTGAGGGTCATGGCCCAGGCTTCTAAGGAGGCTTCAGGGTTGTAGCTATCACGGCGATCGCTAAAGAAGCCATGCCCTGCGTTAGGAAACACATTGAGGGCGTAGCGTTTCTTCGCTTTGGACAACGCTGCCGCCACCTGCTGATGCTCTTCAGCAGAAATCGATTTATCTTCGGCTCCGTACATCAGCATGATGGGAGCGCTCATTTTATCGACATAACCCAGTAGATTGGCCCGACCGAGGGGGTCTGGGTTAGCAGCAATACCGCCACCATAGAAGCTAACAGCAGCTTTGACGTTACTTGCTTGCAGTGCATTGGCTAAAAAGGTATACCGCCCGCCCATGCAAAAGCCAATGACGCCCACACCACCGCGTTTAGTATCCAGTTGCTTGCCTAAAAACTCTACACCCTTGCCAAACTCTGCCATCACCACATCGTCTTTAAGGGTTTTGAGCTTGGCGATCGCCCCACCCATGTCTGTATACGGAAAAACTGCACTGTGGTAAAAGTCTGGGGCAAGGGCTGCGTAGCCTGCTTGGGCAAGGCGATCGCAGACGCTTTTGATGTAGTCGTTGAGTCCAAAGGCTTCCATGATGACGATGATGCTTGGATGGGGACCCTGGGTATTGGGCTTAACGTAGTAGCCCATCAAATCTTTGTCGAGTTGTACCTTTTGGCCTTTCAGGGACTGTGGCGTTACAGCCACAGTTTTTGAAGTGGAACCGTTAGCGATAGCCAAAGCGGTGGCAGAAAGTCCTGAAGAAGCTATTAATAAATCTCGTCGTTTCATCAAACCCTCGCTCCTAAGCATTTCCACCTATAGTCTAGGCATTTTTTCGGTTGAGATAGAATGGCACTATACCCGAAGAAGGCGTTCTCACTATGGAACAATTCCTTATTCCGCTTCTTCTCCTCTTTGGCGTCAGTCTTACGGGGGTCAAAATAGATCGAGAGTATGAACGTGGCGTTATTTTTCGATTAGGCCGTCTGAGCAATATCAAAGGCCCTGGACTGTATTGGATTATTCCAGCAGTCGATCAAAAGGCAAAAGTCGATATCCGTACCAAAACCGTTGATATTGAACCCCAGGAGACTGTCACCGCAGATAGCGTGACGATTCGAGTGAATGCGGTGCTCTACTATCGCATTATTGACCCTAACAAAGCCATCACGAAGGTGGAAAATTATCAGATGGCGGTCTATCAAACCGCGATGACGACGCTGCGGAATGTGGTGGGGCAAAATATCCTGGATGATATTCTACAAAAACGAGACCTGATTAATTTCAAAGTCCAGGAAATTGTGGATGAGGTGACGGAACCTTGGGGTATTGCCGTAGAGCGGGTGGAAACAAAGGATGTGGAAATTCCGCCTACGATGCAGCGGGCGATGGCAAAGGAGGCGGAGGCCATCCGCGAAAAGCGCGCTCGGATTATTAAGGCGGAAGCGGAGCAAGAGTCTTCTCTCAAGCTTGGGGAGGCATCTAAGAGCATCATGGCAAACCCTGCTGCGCTAGAACTGCGGCGACTCCAAATGCTGACGGAAATTGGAGCAGAGAACAACACTACCACTATTTTGATGATGCCTTCAGACTTTATTTCTTTAGCAAAGCAATGGTCAGAGGCACTTCAGCCGCAGCCACAGATTGCCCCTCCAGTCCTCGCCATCCAGCCAGATCCTGAAACATGAACAATTCCTCAAAATGGGCGATCGCCACCACCCTCCTCCTGATCCTCTTCCTATTCTTCAACCCCATCGTCCTTATCGGCCCTGGGGAACGCGGGGTTGTAACCCATTTTGGGGCAGTAGAGTCCACCCCGCTTTCTGAAGGGATTCATGTAGTGGTGCCCGTGCGCGATCGCGTTACACTCCTGGACGTAAAAGTCCAAAAACACGAGGTGCCTGCCAAAGGCTCAACAAAGGATCTCCAGGACTTGAAGGCGGTGTTTGCGGTCAACTTCGCTCTAAAGCCCGACATCGTGGCCCGTACATTCCAACAACAGGGAAATCTGAGCGAGATTGTAGAGCGAATTGTTGCGCCTCAAACCCAGGAAGCGTTCAAAACTGCCGTCGCGCAGTTCACCGCCGAAGAATCTATTGTCAAACGGCCCGAACTAAAGGATAGCTTTGACAAAATTCTAGGCGAACGACTGAACAAATATGGCATTGAGGTCTACGATACCAGCGTGGTAGACATTCAGTTCTCGGTGGAGTTTGCCCAGGCGGTAGAAAGCAAACAGGTGGCAGAGCAAGAATCTCAGCGGGCGGTGTACATTGCCCAAAAGGCAGAGCAAGAAGCCCAAGGTCGCATTAACCAAGCCACAGGCGAAGCTGAAGCCCAGCGGTTATTACAGCAGTCCCTTGACCCCAATATTCTCCGCAAACAGGAATTGGATAATCAACGGCTGGCGATCGAGAAGTGGAATGGTCAGTTGCCGAATGTGAATTCGGGTGCAGTGCCTTTTCTCAATCTTAAAGCACAGGAGAATGGGGAAAAGGCTTAGCTCAGATTAATTTGAGCAGCTTGTATGCAAATGCATTGAAGTGTTTGGGCAAGGTGATTGCGTCATTAAGTCACAATTCTCGGTTAGATGAAAGACATCATCTTGAAGGGGAACATCTGTAGGTGAACCCCTTCAGCGTGAATGCATCTAACCGAAAACTTAAATCGCAGTGCAACCACCCCGACGAAATGCTGCTTTACTTCAGAGCAGCGGCAGGCGGGAGATTGATTTTAGACTCATTGCA
This sequence comes from Acaryochloridaceae cyanobacterium OTE_25_metabat_464, assembly GCA_031362245.1. Taxonomy (GTDB): domain Bacteria; phylum Cyanobacteriota; class Cyanobacteriia; order Thermosynechococcales; family Thermosynechococcaceae; genus JAAURS01. Next base: position 12,475 of record JANLSD010000310.1, read on the forward strand.
GCCCACCGGAGTTTCCCCTGCATCAACCAAAAAGGATGCACCATTCTTGCCACAGATTGCCAGAACCTGTGAACCACTTTTGCTCGACATGCCAGCAGTAGGCTCAGGCGCAAGGGAACCACCGCCCGACGGGCTAGAAGGAGTACCGCTAGAGCTAGGAGAAACTGGCGCACTTGCAGGCGAAGCAGGCGTTTCAGGAGCAGTCCCCGAAGGAGCGCTTGGCGTCGCTGGAGGCATGGCATCTGGTGTTCCTGAAGGAGCACTTGGCGTCACTGGAGGCGCTGCATCTGGCATCGCTCCCGAGGGAGTACTGGGTTTTACTGGGGGCGTTGCGTCTGGCATCGCTCCTGAGGGAGTACTGGGTGTCGCCGGAGGCATAGCATCAGGCATAGCCCCTGAAGGAGGCGTAGCTGGAGGGGTGCTAGGCAAAGATGTTGGCGGAGTCGGAGTAGGACTTTTCGGCTGTGCATTACTTGCGACAACCAGCCCAAAGGTTGTGCTGCTTAAAACGAACAAAGCAACGAGACAGTTGGAAATTTTCATGATTGATACCTCAAATTTTCTTACTTCTTTCTTGCGTGACCGCTTACGTTAGACTCCATTTACAGCAACGTTAAACAGGGAACAATGACAATCACTGACAGCGTCTAAACTATCTGGATTGCCCAAGTGTGTATGGACAAGTTACAGGCAACAAAGTTCCAATTGATAAGCTATTCTTATAGCTAAGTCGAAGTAATTCAACAAAAATTGTCTTTCGGGGAGTTCAATTACGGGTTTCACGTTCTTCCATAACATTAGGTATTATTAAGCTCTTAATCCGAATTCAATTGTGATGAATTGGAGTGACAGTATGACAGCAACCTTGATGGCACTGGGTTTATCTGGCCTGAGCTGGATTTACCTACTGGCCTTTAGAGGTCGGTTTTGGCGGTGCGATCAGCGGTTAGCAGTTTCTAGTAAGGCATCGCTGCCCCAGTGGCCTTCGGTCTGTGCCATTGTGCCCGCCCGCAACGAAGCCGATATGTTGACCCATTCTTTACCAGGGTTGCTGACCCAAAAGTATCCTGGCAACTTTCGTGTGCTGCTGGTGGATGACCAAAGTACGGATGGTACCGCTGAGGTTGCTCGTCAATCGGCTCATCCCAGCCAGAACGAAGCGCCCCTTGAGATTATGACCACAGCGCCGCTGCCCCAGGGCTGGTCTGGGAAACTCTGGGCAGTACATCAAGGCATTGAACAAGTCTTGACAGACACCACCCAGCCTCTGCCAGACTATTTCTTGCTCACCGATGCCGATATTTTGCACGAACAAACCACCCTCCAGGATTTGGCTCTTAAAGCCGAACAAGAACACCTCGATTTAGTGTCATTGATGGTGCTACTGCGTTGTCAGAGCTTTTGGGAAAAGCTCCTGATTCCGGCCTTTGTGTTTTTCTTTCAAAAGCTGTATCCCTTTCCGTGGGTGAATCAGCAGCGACACCCGATGGCCGCCGCTGCTGGGGGGTGCATCCTCGTGCGACGGGACGTTCTCATGGGCGTGGGCGGCATTGAAGTTATTCGCAAAGCCCTCATTGACGACTGTGCCTTGGGTGCCGCCATTAAGGGCGCGAATTTAGACCAAGGCGGGACAGGCCGGATTTGGCTGGGGTTAACCACCTCTATCGTTAGCCTCCGCCCCTATCCTTCGCTCCAAACCATCTGGAACATGGTGGCGCGAACTGCTTTTACGCAGCTTCACTATTCCTTTGGGCTGCTGCTGGTTTCTTTGCTGAGCCTAGTGGTCATTTATCTCGTGCCCCCTGTGAGTTTGCTGCTGGGCGGCATCGCTGGACAGTGGGGCGTTGTGGCGATCGCAACCCTCATCTGGGGCCTCATGACCCTCGCCTACTGGCCCACCATTCGGCTCTATCGCCTGTCGCCCCTATGGGCCTTCACCCTTCCACTCATTGCATTGCTCTATACCTTAATGACCGCAGACTCTGCCCTACGGCACTTACAGGGACGGGGCGGGGCATGGAAAGGACGAGTTTATGCAACAGATTCTGTCAAATAGCAGCAGCAGATGACAACCCCCCAAGTCATTACCTATAGCCCTGCCTTTACCCTCGTCCCCACCTACGAGTGCTTTAATCGCTGTACCTACTGCAACTTTCGTACCGATCCAGGACAAAGCCCCTGGCTGACCTTAGATGCAGCAGCGGCACAGCTCTCTGGTTTGCGCCAAAGTGGCATTATTGAAATTTTGGTCTTGAGTGGAGAAGTGCATCCCCAGAGTGCTCGTCGCCGTGCCTGGGTTGAGCATATTGTCAAAATTTGCGAACTGGCGCTTGAACTTGGCTTTTTGCCCCATACCAATGTAGGGCCGCTGAGCTATGACGAAATGGCTCAACTCAAACAGGTCAACGTCTCAATGGGGTTGATGCTAGAGCAGGTCACACCACGTTTGCTAGAAACGGTACATCGCCATGCGCCGAGCAAAGATCCAGCGTTACGTCTACAGCAGCTTGAGTGGGCCGGAAAACTGCGGATTCCTTTCACGACGGGGTTATTACTGGGGCTGGGTGAAACTGAGGCGGATAGAGCGGAAACCTTGAAGGCGATCGCCGCCACCCATCTCCAATGGGGTCACATTCAAGAAGTGATTCTGCAACCCTATAGCCCAGGGCAGCAGGAACAATGGGCAGGGCAAGGGTTTGAAATGGAGGAGATGGTGAATGTCGTGGCGATCACCCGTCAAATCCTCCCCAACGAGATTACGATTCAGATCCCGCCCAACTTAGTCCAAATGCCCCAGCATTTACGAGCTTGTCTAGATGCGGGTGCCCGTGACCTGGGTGGTTTAGTCCCCTACGATCACGTCAACCCAGACTATACCCACACCTCCCTCAATCAAATGACCGAGAACCTAGATGCCAAAACGTGGAAATTGCAGCCTCGTTTGCCCATTTATCCTGTCTTTGATGGATGGCTATCGAACTCACTTCAGAAATCGGTTCAAGACTGGCGAGAGCGTTTAAATGGGGGCTACACTGGCCCTATAGCAGCCGTTATCCAAAAGACCTAGGTGATTTAATGCTGTCCGAAGCACCCTCAGAACCCAAAGATCCTTGGGAAACGCCGCCACTAGAACTGGATTCGGAATTGATTAACACGTCCCAACGCCTGGTGTCTCTGTCTGAGGCACATTATCGTGATCCAAGTGATCCACTCAACACTGCCACAGAAGCCCCGACAACCGAGCCTCGGATGCTGGCATTGGAGACACGCAATAAATTTTTATTTAACCGAAATATTGAATTAGCCGCCAAATTAGCGGCCTTAGAAGCGGCTAATCTACGGCTTCAAGAACAGGTTTCGGAACTGAAGCAGGCTCAACGCAGTCCCAGCCCTTGGTATCTGCGTTGGTTTACGTCCAAATAATCGGTCTGGGTTCTCAAAAAGTCAGAGCGTGTGTCAATGCGCTTCGGCTTTTTTGTTATGGGGCATCTATGAGGCATGAAATGTTAGGGCTTTACCTCGGGTTTGTTCATTA
>JANLSD010000327.1:0-29412 GCA_031362245.1 Acaryochloridaceae cyanobacterium OTE_25_metabat_464
GCGATTGAAATCGCGCCTACAAGAACAAAGTCTGCCTACGCAGACTAAATATATCAGGGGTTCCAACAATCCGCGCAGGCGGATTTCGTTCTTGTAGCTGCGGTTTCAACCGCCAAGCGAAAGTTTTGTCAGTCAACCAGGGGTTGAACAAATCAATCCGATATTTTTTTTATTTCAACAACCGTATTTCAACAACCCAGGCACTTAACAAAAAGACGCGTTAGAATCACCCGTAGAGACCGCCCACCGCAAAGGCAACGAACGCCATTCGCTATTCCACTAGCCCTTCGCTGATCGTTAACAGGAGCGCCTGCTTTTGCCATGAATTTTTTCCTACGCTTCACCGAACTATTACCTCAAGGGTTCAGCCATACTTTGCAGCCCCGCCTCGCCATGCACATCGCCGATGGCTACTTAAGCGGCCCTGTCTTAAGCATTACTTGGCTGATTGCCATTGGATTCATCGCTTTAGCCCTCAACCGAGTCAAAGCTGAATATCAAGACCGCGCCGTGCCGTTGATGGGCGTTTGTGCCGCCTTTATCTTTGCAGCGCAAATGATTAACTTCCCGATCCCCGGTGGGACATCAGGCCATCTCCTCGGCGGTACTTTGGCGGGCGCACTCCTCGGGCCTTGGGCAGGATCCCTCGTCATGGCAGTGGTGTTTATTGTCCAAGGCGTCGTGTTTCAAGATGGAGGAATTACCGCGATGGGAGCCAATATCTTCAACATGGGCTTGATTGGCACCTTTGGCGGATACTACCTCCTACGGACGGTGCGCAATACCATTGGACGCGATAAGCTTTCGGGAATGGTGGCGGGCACTGCCGTTGCCGCTTGGCTCAGTGTTGTGATTGCTTCAGCCTGCTGTGCTCTTGAACTTGCGATGTCTGGCACCGCACCCCTGAACATCAGTTTAGGTGCAATGGTTGGGTGGCACATCCTGATCGGCATTGGCGAAGCCCTGATTACCGTTGCAACCGTCACCTTTGTGTGGCGTACCCGACCCGATTTACTCTATCGGTCTCCTCGTCGGGCGATCGCCATAACCCCCCGTTCACTCTCAACTCGTTAGACTGTTAAATCTAACCTCTCAGCCCTAAGCGATTGGATTGCCATGAGTCATCCTTCTTCTGCCATGCGTAATCGCATTTTTATATTGTCCGGGTTAGGCATTGCGCTGTTGATTGGGGTATTTCTCTCCCCATTTGCCAGCCAAAATCCCGATGGGCTAGATCGCGTTGCCCAAGACCTTAAATTTGACAAAAAAGCTGCAACTGCTTCTCCGGCTCAAAAGCTCCCCTTTTACCAAGTTTTTAATGAATATGCCCTGCGGGGCGTGCCAAAATCCGTTGCAACGCCCTTGGCTGGACTACTCGGCACCCTGGGCACCTTTGGGATCGCTTGGGGCGTCGGCAAGCTGGCGGTGCGGGGTTCTACCCCACCTGATGAAGCATCTCCCCTTGAATAACGGCTCTATCGGTTAGGACATAGGATATTGAACTCATGCTGCTGCACATTGGCGCATTTCACTTAGACGTTAATAGCCAGCAGCAAACGCCTTGGCATCAATTGGCTCCTCACACGCGAGTGCTGTGTGTGCTACTGCTGCTGCTGGCAATTGTGCTTACGCCCAATGGACATTGGTTGACCTGGTGTGTCTATAGCGTCCCCATTTTAGGGATGTTGCTCATCAGTCAGGTGACATTGGGGGTGCTGTGCAAACGCATTGCCGTTGAGTCTGCCTTTGTGGGCGTTGTCTTGATTGGTACGCTTTTTCGACCAGGGGAAGATGTGGTGTGGCGATGGCGCTGGCTCCAGATCACCACCACGGGATTGATTGTGTTGGGGAGCGTGGGCTTCAAAGCACTGCTGTCACTGCTGTTGCTTAATATGCTGACGCTCACAACCTCTGCCCCAATGCTATTTCAAGCCCTTGCAGCGTTACGGACACCGCCGCTGTTGGTCGCTATTTTGTCCTCCATGTATCGCTATTTAGGGTTACTCATTGAGGAGTTTAATGCTATGCGTCGTGCGGCAATGTCTCGAAATCTGATGGGCGGGAACCACTGGCATCGCCTGGTGATTGGCAACATGATTGGGTCTTTGTTTATCCGCACCTACGAACGGGGCGATCGCATCCACCAAGCCATGCTATCGCGGGGCTACCAAGGTACTCCCACGGCTATAGAACCCCTTAAAACAGGATGGTATGACGTTACCGCATTAACATTGACCCTCGGGTTAGCCCTAGCAGGCCAAATGGTCACGCTCATCCGTTAGGGTTTACTCCAATAGTTTCTATTTCGTTAGTTTCTATTTCGTTAATATCTATTCCGCTAATTTCTATACCATTGCCCTGAATGCACCATAATCCCATTTCAATTCAGAATCTTCACTATGCCTATCCTGACGGAACAGAGGCACTCAGGGGCATTGACCTACAGATCAAAGCCTCAGAACGCGTAGCGCTCGTGGGAGCCAATGGTTCGGGCAAATCCACCTTGCTGTCTCACCTCAACGGTATTTTGCTGCCCCAGCAGGGCACGGTGGTGGTGGGCGAGTACCCCATGGAACCCCAGCACCTCCAATCCATTCGCAATTTTGTCGGACTCGTGTTTCAAAACCCCGATGACCAGCTTTTTATGCCCACGGTCTGGGAAGACGTTGCCTTTGGCCCTATGAATCAAGGCTGCAAAGGAGAAGAACTGGCACGTCGCTGCATGATTTCCATACAGGCGGTGGGCTTAGATCCAGAACAGGTCAGAAATCGCAACACCAGCAATTTGTCGGGCGGCCAAAAGAAACGGGTGGCGATCGCCGGAGTTCTCGCCATGCAGCCCCAAATATTGGTCCTAGACGAACCCTCCGCCCAGCTTGATCCCCGTGCCCGTCGGCAGCTCATTGAGCTACTGCGTGGGTTCCCTATCACGCAGTTGATTGCCACTCATGACTTGGATTTAGCCCTGGAACTGTGCGATCGCACCATCGTCTTAAACCACGGCCTGGTTGCCAGAGATGGATTGACCGCAGACATCTTAGGCGATGGCGATTTTCTTGAACAGCATCACCTAGAGCTACCCCTCAGCTATAGCCGACCCTATTGCAGCCTAGAACATGCCCCCGAATCATCCAATCCAAGGGTGAGATCACTGGTTAGATAGCCTCTAGCTCGATCTCTTCCTCGACCACTTCCTCTGTTTCTGTCTCTACTTCGGCATTTTTGCTGGATAAATCCACAAGAGCATCGCGCTGAAACCGGATCACTCGCGCTAAAGACAGTCGATAGTTCTCTGAGGGGCAAACCGTCAGCGCAATGCTGCCCTGACCGGAATCATCCACCTGTCTGACTGTGCAAATTTGCTGTTTATTGTTGCAATAAGCCAAAATGCGATCGCCCATCCGAATTTCCATCGCTTGAATTTTCATGGTTCCTCACCTTAGTAATTAGCCTCAAAGCAGCGCCCCCAAAAGATAGATTCACCGCCCTTATACTGGCGTTCCCATCTTGGAACCTTCCGAGTCCACGACGCCATCAGGTAGGGTTGCACCGTGCAGATAGGTCTTAAGCAGCGTTGCATCCTGTAAATCTGCACCGCTCAAATTCGCCTTAACAAAATTCGTTTCCGTTAAATTTGCTTGGGTCAAATTTGCTTGCGTTAAATTAACATGACTAAAATTGGCCCGCGTCAAATTGGCTTTTGTCAAATTAGCACCGCTCAAATTTGCGCCACTCAAATTTGTACTTCTGAGGTTTGCTGCAATAAGGTTTACATTCTTAAAATCTCTCTGCCCTGCTGCATATCGACTCAGAAGTTCATTCGTATTCATAGAAAGTCCAACTAAACAATGTTTGTATTTAGAAGCGTCAATACCATCAGCGTCAAACGCTTTAGCCCGTCATCCAAATGATGCGTAGAGTGAGATCACCTCCACCCATTGCGCCCTAACCTCAAAACCGAAATCGTTTCCTGCTCTGCTTATGTTTGGCAATTTCCTTGCGCTTGCGCTTTTCGATAGGTGTTTCAAAATGACGATGTTTTTTCATATCCTGAAAAATACCTGCCTTAGAAACTTCTCGCTTAAAGCGGCGGAGCACTGATTCAACGCCCTCGCTCTCGCCAGGAATGATTTGGGTCATCTCGATTGTCCTCGGAAGGGTAGGTCTTTGGGCTGTTGAGGCGCTCATGAGCCTCTAATAAAAAGGGGTAGACCCATTATGTCTACCCCGAAGACCTGAGAATTTAGTCTTTTGTCTGAAGTCTAGAAACGATTGAGGCATCGCAAAACGCTTAGTAGCGACCGCCACCGCCACCACCAAAAGAACCGCCCCTATCTTCACGAGGCTTTGCCTTATTAACCTTGAGATTACGCCCCATCCACTCAGCCCCATCCAGCGCTTCTATTGCTGCGGTTTCCTCGGCATCTGATTTCATTTCAACAAATGCAAAACCCCGTAAGCGTCCTGTTTCTCGGTCAGTTGGCAGTTTGACTTGCTTCACGGTTCCGTACTCTGCGAAGGTTTGGCTCAAGTCATCTTGAGTGACTTCGTAGGACAGATTGCCCACATAAATTGACATAAAGCATTTCCAGAATCAAGGGGATGAAGCGAAATAGATCCGGAGAAACGCTGGTTAGACGAATTACACAACCGAAAATGATCTATTGCCCGTATCCTAACACAATCAAGCCTTTGACGATTGAGACAGCCATGCATTCAAATCGCTAAGATCCAAGACTATGACGATTTAAGGCTCTAAAAACGCACCTAAAAGAAATGATCAAATTCCTAATTCTCATCACAGTGTCGTAATCCAGGCCCAGGATTCTCCATAATAGAAAATACACCCCAATGACCCTGAACGATGAAAGTTACCTCCGTTACTCCCCCCATTCAGTGGTATCCGGGGCACATTGCGAAAGCTGAAAAAAATCTTTTAGAGCAGCTCAAGCGCGTTGATGTTGTTCTAGAAGTGCGAGATGCCCGCATTCCCCTCGCCAGCACTCACCCACAGGTACAGGAATGGATCGGTGAAAAGCCCAAGATTTTAGTGCTTAATCGGGTTGATCTGATTAGCCCTAAAGCGGCTGAAATGTGGAGAGATTGGTTTCGGCTACAGGGCGAAAAGCCCTACTATACCGATGCCAAAACGGGCAAAGGCATTAGCGTCTTGATCAAAATTGCCCAGGCTACGGGTGAAAAGCTGAATCAACGCCGTCGAGATCGCGGTATGAACCCTCGTGCAGTGCGAGCGGTCGTGATTGGGTTTCCTAACGTGGGCAAATCTGCACTGATCAACCGCCTACTCAAACGCCGCGTGGTAGAAAGCGCCCGCAAACCTGGGGTAACAAGACAACTTCGCTGGGTCAGAATTTCGCCAGAGATTGACCTTCTGGATGCGCCAGGGGTCTTGCCAGGAAGACTGACCGATCAAGCGGCGGCCTATCGTCTCGCCATGTGTGATGACATTGGCGAGGGAGCCTATGATCGCCAATTGGTCTGCGCCGCACTCATTAATCAAATCCAGGAAATGGAGCGCTACAGCTCGCAATGGCCCGCGTGGGTTCCTGAGGCACCGCTCCAGACGCGGTACGGGGTTGAGTTTGGCGACTGCACGGGAGATGAGTACTTGGCCCAAGTGGCCCAGAAGAAGTTCCAGGGAGATGTAGACCGGACGGCCCACCATATTCTCAATGATTTCCGCAAAGGGATCTTGGGGGCGATCGCCCTTGAAGCCCCTTCAAGTCATCCATAAAATGGATGCGCTCACCTCACGCTGCCCAAAAGATTGCGTTTTGTAACTAATGTCTATGAAAGCCCATCATAGAGAGGATTAGGGCTGGCGTGATCCGTCCATTCTTAGTTATGATTAACATAAGTTTACAAAACTATTCAAGCGGAGTTAGAGCGGTAGATTATGGCAGATTCCTTTTTTCTAGAACCCGATGAAGCAAAGTCTATGGGAAACATCGACTACATGCGGACTGCCAGAAAAGTAAGAAAGACCTATCCCACAACCAAGGCTTGGGGTGCTGGGTTTGCAGAAGAGACCGTTACCTCGGCGCTCGATAAGGGTGTATCAAAGCCCTCTCTTTTTGAAGTAGAGCGTAAGGCTGCCGAAGAAGCAAAGCCAGAAGTTGCAGAACGTCGTAAGGCAACGTCTGATCTAGATATGTTCCGCAATATGGCAAAAGACATCCGCAAAAAGTAGTCCGTGTTTTGCGAGTCAAAAAATCGAAGATTGGGCTGTGCTGCGAATTTGGCACAGCTTTTTTTTAGGCGTTACGCTGCTCCAGAATTTTGACAACCTTCAAGAATTCAGGTGGCAACGGTGCTTCAACCTGAATCTGCTCTTCCGTGATGGGATGTTGAATGGTTAAACGCCATGCATGAAGAACTTGGCCCGTGAGGTTTACGCCAATATCTCTCCCTCTGCCATAGAGCTGATCGCCCACGATGGAGTAGCCCATATCGGCACAATGCACCCGAATTTGATGGGTGCGCCCTGTTTCGAGCCGAAAGTGCATCAACGTAAAATGCCCTAGTCGCTTTTGGATATCCCAGTGGGTGCGGGCAGAACGTCCCCCCTGTTCTTCTGGCACAATCGCCATTTTTTTGCGGTCTATGGGGTGTCTGCCAATGGGGCGGTCAATAATACCTGATTCCGTGGACGGTTTTCCAAACACGACGCCCAGATATTCCCGTTGCGCTGTTTTGGCCTGGATTTGAGCCTGTAAATGCTTATGGGCCTGATCGGTTTTGGCAATGACCAGTGCGCCGCTGGTGTCTTTGTCTAGGCGATGGACAATGCCAGGGCGCTGCACGCCGCCGATGCCCGATAGGCTGGTCTCTAATTTATCTTCAGACTGACAGTGGGACAGTAATGCATGGACGAGGGTGCCTGTGGCGTGGCCCGGTGCGGGATGTACCACAATTCCAATGGGTTTGTTCAGAATAATCAGATGGGCATCTTCGTACAGAATATCTAGGGGAATGGACTCTGGTTCTAAGTTCAACGCGGTGGGGGGTGGGACGGTAACGGTGACTAAATCCCCTGGCTGTACTTCGTATTTTTTGGAGTCGCACTGGAGATGGTTGACCTGGACTTGGCCTTGGTCAATGAGGCGCTGGAGCTGCGATCGCGATAGGTCTGCGGCCTGTTCTGCCAACCAACGGTCTATCCGTTGACCTTTTGCCAGATCGTCAATCGCCTGATATTCACGCAGAGATTGAGTGAGATTGTGTGGTAATCGCTGCATGAAATGGCACATTGTGTAGAGCAATGCCCTTATCCTATCTTGAGCATCATTGCGCACAGTCCATTTGCAAAAAACAAAACCCCAGGAATGGTTCCTGGGGTTCGGGCTGTGCCCTTATCATCGTTAGACTTGAGGCGTTTGCGGAGTAATTTTGTTTGTTTCTTTAACTGTCTAACCCTTGCCGAAGCCTGCTTAGACTTATCATTGCGTCGCGGCCCACTGCGCGGCGACTCCCAAGATTTTAATCTCATAACCATCCTTGAATATTGCCTTAACATCCTAGCAAAAAATTTCTCACACCTCACAGCGCGAAAACCGCACAATAGAAGAACAGGCTTACGTTCTCCCCTTCTACATCATGACCATCGGCACCCTCATCAAACCCCAAATCCACCAATGGCAGTGGCAAGGCCACACCATCCGTTATCAAACCGCCGGAAGCAGCGGCCCTGTGTTAATTCTGATTCACGGGTTTGGGGCATCCTCAGACCACTGGCGCAAAAATCTGCCAGACCTTGGCGTAGAGCATCGCGTCTATGCGATCGACCTCCTTGGCTTTGGTCTTTCCGCCAAACCCACCCCCACCCCAAACCTCTATACCTTTGAAACCTGGGCACAACTCATCCTAGACTTCAGCCAAACCCTCATTGGCGAACCCGTCTTTCTGGTCGGCAACTCCATCGGCTGCATCGTTGCCCTCCAAGCCGCTGTAACTGCCCCCACTCAAATTCGGGGCGTTATTATGCTGAACTGCTCCCTGCGAATGCTCCACGAACGCAAGCGCGCAGCATTGCCCTGGCCCCAGCGCACCTTCTCCCCGTGGTTTCAAAAAATTCTCGCCCTTCGTCCCATCGGACACTTCTTCTTTGGGCGACTGGCACGCCCCGCCGTCGTTCGCAACATCTTAAAAAAAGCCTATGCCCGCACCGAAGCCGTCACCGATGAGCTGATTGAATTTCTCATGCTTCCTGCCCAAGACCCAGGTGCCGCCGACGTGTTCTTAGCCTTCATCCAATACTCCCACGGTCCCCTCGCCGAAGATTTATTGCCCCAATTAACTTGCCCAGCTCTATTCCTTTGGGGCGATCAAGATCCTTGGGAACCCATTGACCAGGGCCAAGCCTACGGCAAATTTCCAGCCGTGACCGAATTCATCGCCCTAGAAGGCGTAGGTCACTGCCCACAAGACGAAGCACCAGAGCTGGTTAACCCTCTGATTCAGCGCTGGGTGGCTCAAAAGACGGGGCTGGCTCATTAATTTCAACCAGCAATCCTTTCTTTAGCATGGCCTGAACGTCCAGATTATTCATCTTGAGGTTCTTCCAGAGCCTGTCATGGATATCTGGATTGAGTCCTGGTTCAAAATTAACAGGGCCAAAAAAGCTATTAAAGACGGTTTGTTGCCCAATGTTATTTTCAATGATCGCCATTTCTCCTCCTCCTTCTATCTTGCTGCTAAAAATCCCGTCAATCCATCACCGATGGAGGCTTACTGGCGATCGGCTTACGCCACAGCGAAACAAATAAACAAATCAGTCCCGCATTAATTGCAATATCTGCAATGTTAAAAACGGGGAAATTAATCAGCCGGAAGTCTAAGAAATCCACCACCTGGCCCATCATCAGGCGATCAATCCCGTTACCAGCCGCGCCCCCCAGCAGAAAACCATAGCCCGCCTGCTCCCAAGCTCGCAGTGGCGCACCAAACAGCCCATAGCAAATCAGCACCAACGTCACCAGTAAAGAAAGCCAGCGCAGCCAGCCTTCCCCCTGGAACATGCTAAACGCTGCTCCCTTATTAACCACATAGGTAATATGAAACACCCCTTTGGGCAGAGGCCAAGACTCAGGGGGATTGATCAGCTTAAAGTGATCCACAACCCACTGCTTCGAGAGGCGATCTAGCAACAAACTCAGTACAGCAGCCAACCAAAACATCGGATTTTTCTTTAATTTCATAGCCCTACTTTCCCAATGTCCTGCTAATAAAACAGCAAAACACGCAATAGATATGCCAACGCCGCAACGATGCACACAATGATAAATTGACCTGGGAGCGGAAAAATTGAGTATTGCAGAACCGCATTCCACCAGCTAGCCGTGGTAATTCTAAAAATTGACAGCACACTCAAATAGGTAAGCCCCACGAGATGAATCGCCAGTAGACCATAGAGACAGCTCTCAATCAACGTCTCAATGCGGCGTCGCTGCCGAAACGCAATGGTGCCACACAGCCATGCACCTGGCAGAAACCCTAGCAAATAGCCAAAGGTGGGTTCCTTTAAGTACCCTAGGCCACCCCCTTGTGCAAAAACCTGGAGACCGCTTAACCCTAACGCCAAGTAAGCAATCTGAGCGAGCGCGGCTGAATTACGACCTGCCATACAGCCCACCAACAGCACAGCCCCCACTTGAAGCGTAACCCCTAACGAATAGGTCTGTACTTGGCTCCAATCAATGGGCCAAGCGAGCTGGGGGAGCGGAATAGACACCTCAATAAAAACACCGCTGATGGTGAGGAGCAAGCCAATAATGGCCCATAGAATTTTATCGAGGGGAGATAGTGCCTGTTCTTCTTTTACAGGTTGAGTCATGGAGGCACCATGTTCTGAGGGAATCGGGGCTAGTCTACCCTGAGCGTTACGCACTGGCTACTTTGTTACCAAAAAATGATGCCAAAATTAACGGTAGTGCTGCCTGCATGGTTCTTACCATTAAGAGCACATCTAGGGAATTTGAATTTTGGCATTCTAGCACTCGTGACGATCAGAACATAACGGTGCTAGACTATCGTAAGACTCGGACCCATGCGGTAACAACGCCTCAACTTTGTCAGGACCGGAAGGTAGCAGCAATACGGGATGCTTGTAACAGGCGTGGACTCCGGGTCCCCTTTTTTATAGGGTTCTTTTTTTACGACGCAACCTTTTTAAGTCAATACCCCGTGGCTCAATCGGGCTTCAACGCAGCATTCTAAATAGCCTGTTTGTACAATAATTTAGAAGAGTTTGGGTGAGCACATGGAAAATCTGACAGATACCGTTAAGAAAGCGTTTTACTTGAGTGTTGGCTTAGCCGCCTATGCGGGTGAGCAGGTGGGCGATATCCAAGGCAAAGCTCAAGCGTTGGCCGATGACTTAATTCGTCGTGGAGAAGATACGGCGGGGGAAGCCTCTAAGTTTTTTGATACTTGGATGCCCCAATCACCGGGTCAATCAGGCGCTGCGAGTGAAGCCGATAAGCCTCAAAAAATTGAAATTTTGTCGATTGAAGACGTCGATTCAGATACTGCCAATTAAAAGCTTTTTCGTGGCATGGCCTAGGGGTTGAGGATGAACGACCTTTATAAAACATTGGACCAAACTGCAACCTGGATGGGCGCGGTGATTGCGCAGGGTTGTGAGACGTTATTCAAGGAAATTGAAGACGTTTCTGTTGAGGTGGAAGAGGCGCTAGATTTTTGCCTAGAACCCGTCTTCGATTGGATGAATGAAATTGAAGCCATCATTATTGATACGAGTCGCCCTTTCATTCAGACCGTAACGCCTGCGCTTCAAGATCATCCGGTCTGTGTGGGGTGCTCTAACTATCACGGGGAAGCCTATGGGGGCAATGTTTTGGTCTGTGCGATGCATCCCTTTGGTGTGAATGAGGAGGGCTGCCCAGACTGGGAATCAGTCTGGGATAACGGGTCGCAGTAGATTTGTCCAATTCGATTTTTAGGGCAGTCCCGTTAAGGTTTGATTGCCGGAAATCACATTGCCAATGGCATAGGCGTTGATTTGTTGGTTGGCAAACCAGGCGATTGCTTTCTCTGCATGGGCTGCGGGAACAATGACGACAAATCCAATACCCATATTAAAGGTATTGAACATATCGACTGGCTTGACGTTGCCTGCTTGGGCCAACCACTCAAATACTGGCAATGTGGGCCATGCAGTTGGGTCAATGGCGATCGCCTGATCCGCTTTCAAACATCTCGGTAGATTCTCCGGCAAACCACCCCCTGTAATATGAGCCATTCCATGCATCTCTAGGTCGGATTTGAGGGCTGCCAAAATTGTTTTGACGTAGATTTGGGTGGGGGTGAGAAACACTTCACCCAAGGACTGGCCCTTGAAGAGGGTTGGGCGATCGCCCCAACTAAACCCACCGTCGCTCACAATCTTGCGCACCAGACTGAAGCCATTGCTATGCACCCCACTGCTGGCAAGACCAATTGCCACATCCCCCATTTGGATCCGATCACCATCTAATAGATTGCGCTCTTCTACAATCCCTACGCAGAAGCCCGCCAAATCATACTCATTGGGCTTGTAGAAACCAGGCATCTCTGCGGTTTCACCCCCTAGCAGGGCACAACCGGATAGTTCGCAGCCCTTGGCAATCCCTTCTACAACCTGCACCAATTGCTGAGGCTCTAGTTTACCCGTTGCCACATAGTCCAGGAAAAACAGCGGCTCTGCACCACAGGTCAATACGTCATTGACACACATGGCCACCAGATCAATGCCGACGGTACGGTGTTGATCCAAATCATGGGCTAGCTTGAGCTTGGTGCCAACGCCATCGGTGCCTGAGACCAAAATGGGTTCGTCGTAGCCTTTGGGCAGGCGAAATAGGCCGCCAAATCCACCCAGTCCGCCCAGAACCTCTGGACGAGCGGTACGCTCCACCATGCCCTTAATTTGTCGAACAAAGTCTCTCCCTGCCTCGACATCTACCCCAGCGTCACGATAATCCATAAAAATGTGTGGGTTAAAAACTTAGTCAGGTTTGTAGAAACGCTCTATATTTAGATGCAGATATTGAACGTCCGGCATCGGGGATAGAGCTTCCCCTTCAAAAGGTTAACGATACAAGCCTAGGAAATGGGGAAATGATCCGCGCTAGGGCTAGCAGTTGCCAGAGAGTATTTTATCGTCAGACAGCCTAAAATTAAGCTTTTGCAATGGTTTGCTACTCAGTTTCACCCTTTCCCCTCTGCGTAGATCTACTTACTTCACCTCATTTGACCCGTCGTTTTGCGTCGCTTTCAGCACTTGACTTAATAAAGCTGACCTTAATGCTGCTTGGGCACCATCCTAAAGCAGTAAATTTACATTCAAAAATCAAATCCTTGCTGGATTAATCAATAAGAAATACTAATCAAATATGGCACTGTTAAGAATCGTCTCAACGTTAGCCGACAAGGGGATTTCGACCAAATTAGGAAGTGTCACATGTCGAGGATCCCAGAGGTGAGATAGAAACGCAGATGGATCCCATCAGGGAATACCCTGATCCCCAGGCCCAGAAAGTCGTGATAGGGTAAGACTGTTCCGGTAGTAAAGAGCGAATTCGGAACGAGTACGAGTTATTAAAGGCGCTACAACGTTTGGTAGCGGCCCGACTCGGTTCTTAGCACTGCCCTCCCCAACGGACCAACAAATTATTTATGAAACAAGTTCTTTTAACTGGCCTTGCCGCAGCTCTGACCGTGACGGTCGCTGGCGAAGTCACTTCTAGTGATGCAAGTCCAGATCATCAGCAAGCCACTAAGCTTCCTTCTGCTTCTCAAGCGGATCAGGCCACAACAAAGGTTGCTACACCCACTCAAAGTCTCGCTGCAACAAAGGTAGGAGAACGTCAGTCCTCCACGGGGGAGACTAATTCTGGCGTTGCTAGGGTTTTGGTTCATTTCAAGAATGGACGACAGGCTACCACCGTCTACGTCCGCAATATTCCCATCGTGACCTTTTTGGGTGCTGAGCAAAGTGCAGCAAACCCTCAGGGTGTAAAGGTTGCAACCACTGAACTAGACCCCGCAAAGCTGGCAGCGATCGCAAATTCTTCTTCCAAAACGGTTTCTGACCCCGTCTGGCGCGCTACCACCATTGCCGGAAAGCTGAACCAGATGGCAATGTCTGGACAAGATGCCCAAGCCATTGCCAATTCGATTAAGGTGGTTTGGAGCGAGAAGCGCCAAAGCTATTTAATTCAGGCGAATAAGCAGCACTTGATTGAGGTGACGGCCCAGAATACGCTGTTGCCAACCCCCAGCAAAGATGCGGGCAAAGACGCCCTGCAAATTGCCAACCGTCTCCGTTTTCAACTGGGTAATGCTGGCCCTCTCAAAACGGTTGAGGGCATGCCTAAGCCGAAGAATGTAACAACCCTTGCAATGGGTCCCATTCGCATGCAAATCCAAGGTGAGGCATCTTGGTATGGCCCTGGGTTTGATGGTAACTACACCGCCAATGGCGAAGTCTTTAACCAGTACGCCCTCACCGCAGCCCATCGTTATTTGCCCTTTGGGACTCGCGTGCGGGTGACGAATCTGGATAATGGACGCTCTGTAGTTGTTCGCATTAATGACCGTGGGCCGTTTGTGGGCGATCGCGTTTTAGATCTATCCCGAGGTGCTGCTCAAATTTTGGGCACAGTAAGCACTGGTGTTTCTTCAGTCCGTTTGGATGTTTTGCAATAGCGTCTACGACTGTTGTCCCAATTCATTATTGGGGTTCATCGTCTGAGGGTTTACTTAATTTATAAAGCCAACCCCCACCGACGAACATGGTTATGAAGCCAATCCATCCAAAGCCGTTGCTATCATAGCCAGAGCTGCTGTTGTTGCCATAATTATTGTACCCAGCCCCTCCGCCACCGGAATGAAAGCCGCTGGAGAATCCCTTTGAGTACGCCGCCTCGGGTGTGGCTAAGTTAGCCATGATCAGGGTTACGGCTAAGACGGTCATGAGTTCAGTTGCATGGTCAGACACATAGGTTAAAGGTTTGCCTGATCTTAGGGTGATCGCCATTTGCTTCAGTTCTTGCACCAGTTTGGGCGGCAAGGACTGCGACTGCGCCAGAAGCTGATCGATCAAGACTTTAGGATCAATTTCTGTGAGGAGTGCTTTAAGGTAGCTCATCCACGCTTTCACCATCTCTGGAGTTTGATGGTAGTGCTGCACCGGAATTAAGGCTTGCAGTTTGTTTACTTCTAGCAGCCTAGTGTCTGCACTTTGGATGTGAGTGAGCCACTGCTGGGCGATCGCCTCCAACCGCATCCTGTCAAAGGACATCACTTTTCCGGTGCAAACCTCGTGGACGTCTAGAAAATCCACCGTTGTTCCCATCTCCGGTTCAGAAGAATCAGCGGGATTGAGTAGGTAATAAAGCAAGTGAGGATAATCGAGGGTGTTGAGAGCGAGTCCGTGACGTTGGGTGGCGATCGCCCCCTCAAAGCGAAAGGCCATCAACCACTTCGCCAAGGTGAGTTCGCGGAGATCATCGGGGAAGGCTAACCGTTCTAGATCAGAACGTTCAATGGGTTCTGCTGCCGCAAAAAAAAAGCCCCAGGTTCCGTAGCCCAAGTTCTCAAAGGATGGAATCGAAACTTGCAGGGGTTTGGGACAAAACCCAGCCGCCAGAAGCGTTTGATACAGGCACCAGTAAGCCGATGAGGTTTTAGTGACAGACACACCATTGAGGGTCAATAACCCCTGAGGGTGAAGGATGCGGCGGACTTGGGTAAACCATTCCAGACTAAAGACCGTCATTTCTTCCGGTCGAGTAGGGCAGGTAAAATCTGCGATCACAACGTGATAGCAGGCATCTGGGAGCGTTTGGACAAACTCAAAGGCATCTTGGGTGTAAACCGTCACCCGCCCTGCGCCCAAGGGCGCATCGGCATTGGGCTGAAGACTGCCAAGGTTGTAGGGCGCAAATTCGGTTTGGGCCAGGGCTAAAACGTCAGGGTCATAGTCTACCAGGGTCACGTCCCGTACTTGAGGGAACCGCAAAACGTCCCGAGCGGCTAAGCCATCGCCCCCGCCACAAATCAAGACTCGGAGCGGAATTTGCCCAAACCGCTGCACCGCCATTGCCACGGCTGGAACGGCTAAGTATTCGTGGTAGATTGCCTCATCCGTGGTGTCAAACTGCAAATTACCGTTGATGTAAAAGGCGATGCCCGTGGCTCGGCGTTCTGTAAACAGTGAAGCAGACATGCCCTAAATCCCCATCATCATTAGAAAAAATCCACCAATCACCAGTCCCCACGCCATTAAAAACTGAGTTCGACGGGATATGCCTCCCGACAGTTTGGTCTGAAGTATGAAGGGTGCTCCGATTCCTGTTTGAGAGAATTTTGGGATGCCTTCACCTTCTTTGCGGTGTTCTGAAAAGTTCTCTGGCTGGACTTCACGAGTCGAATAAACAACGAGTTTGGCGTTACTCCAGGCTTCGAGGGCTAAGTTCCAGAGATGGGCTTCGTCCCAGTAGTCCCAGGTGATCCGCTGTTGGGTGCTGTCATCAGACTCATAGGTGCCTTCAGTTTTGGACTCAAATTGGTAAAGCCGATTGAACAACTGAAGCTGGAGGTAAGGGGGCTGCGCGGAACGAATCGATCCAGCAAGGGAGGTCAATACATCAGTTTGGGTTGTAGGGTCAATAATTTTAGGCGTAGGCAGTTCTTCGGCGATGTACCACCGTTCGCCCGTGCTGGCTGGATCAATTTCTTTGAGTAGGTAATATTCCTTTCCCGTGGTTGAGCGCAGGAGCCATTCTTCGGTCGCGTAGTTCTTGGGATCAGTGTAGGTGCTGTAGTCGAACACCTGCCAGCGAACGCCATAGTACGTGATGCGATCACCCTCACGAAGGGTCTCTAGCTGTTCGCCCGTCAAAGTATCCGCCATCGCCTTAGACACTCCAAGCGATCAAAAACGATCCGGCGATGTAAGAAAATGCCTCAATAAGACCCGCTCCAACGTTTGGGATGGTTTGGTTGACAATTTCATCGGAAATTTTTACCCCTGGCACCAGGACTAAATCTGCAATCCAGCGGATGATCGTTAACGCAACCAACCCCACAATCAGCAGTAGCCCATACTCCCGTAAGCTGTCGGGCCAGTTTTGGAATTCTGGAGAGAAGGCAGCCGCGACGATATTTCCCGTGGCAATCAATAGCCCTGCCAAGGCCACCCCTGCGGCGGGGTTGTTCCGCTTGCGAATTTCGCCAAAGACGTTGTAGGCCGCAACGGTAGGATATGCAAAGCTCACGCCCACTAATACCGCGAGGCCAATGGCCCAACATAGGATGCCAATCCACCAGGTTCCGCCCTGTCCCGCTAAAGCCGCACTCAGAATCAATCCATTGGCGACATGTAACCCCGCCTCTACCGCTGCGGCACCAATGTTTTGCTCTTGCTGAATTTCGCGGGCTGCATCGCAATGGCGGAGGATGAGGCGATCGCCCACCCATGCTCCTACCAGCATCAGTACAATCACAATTACGCCGTAACCCGCCAAGGTATTCAGCCGCTCCAAAATGGAGGTGGCAGGTTTTGCCAATACTCCCGATAGCGCTGTGACCAAACCTAAGTAGTAGCCCACGAGGGCGATCGCCACCGCAGGGTTATCGCGCACAAATAGCTCCTCGTTGAGTGCCATCCGCCGGAACAGTTTTTGGTACAGAAACTGGCCCAGCCAAAAAATGGCGAAGCCCAGGGCAATATCCATTGCCATTCGGCTAACCTGAGTGAAGAGGACAGTTGCATCTTGGGGCATAGCTTATCCTCCGAGGTGAAGGCGGTTCAAAACGGTAATGAGGGTGTCGGCAAGGCGATCGTAAAAGAAATAATCTTGGGCACCGATGGTGGTCACTACTGTACCGCCAAACTGCCCCTTAAACTGCGAAAACTTGGCGTAGCTATGGTTAGGACTGCGGGTGTAGCCGTAGAAATCATAGCGATCGCATCCTTTGGCCTTCGCCCGTTGCATAGCAGCCCAATGAAGGGCGTAGTTTGCCATGACTTGAGGCTGTTGAGCCGTATTGCCGCCATAAAGATAGGTGGCTTGTTTACCCCAGTACATCACCAGAATGCACCCTAATACCTGGTCTTGCCACGTTGCAACACCAATTTCAGCCATGTTGGCCTGAAACAGAGTTTGACAGAGATTAATAAAAAAGCCGTAGGGTTCACCAAAAAACTGTTGTCGCTCCACGGTTTGCCAAAACACATCATAAAAGATGGGGATGGCTTGCGGATCGGTGGTAAAGGTCGTGGTTACGCCATGACGCTGACTGACGCGAATGTTGTAGCGTCCTTTGGGCTTCATAGCGGCCAAGATTTGAGCCTCTGAGGGGCGTAAATCAATCCACAAGGTTTCCGAGGGCAACAGGTCTACGGGGGCGCGGACAAATCCTTCGAGCCAAGGGGGGCGGTCTGTCCATGGCGGCTCCATGCGGAAGGCGATCGCCCCAAAGTCTGATGCGATCGCCTTTACTGCTGCTAGCAAAAGCGCCATTCCTTCGGCTTCTTGGCCTAGGGGCAAACAAGGGCCACCGGGAGCGGTCAACAAATTGGCTGGATTAGGACGAGGATAGCCATAGAACAGACATCCCCCGACCAACGTTTCGCCCTGAAATAATCCATAGCGGAAGGTCGAAAACCCTTCTCGCTCCTTGAAATCGGCCCAGGCCCAAGCCTGCATGAAGCAGCTTGTGGTGAAATGTTGATTGAACTCGTCCCACAGTTGGCGATCGGTGGGATTCAGGGCGCGACAGGTCAGTGCAATAGCCTGAAGCTGCGATGCTTCGCCTGATACTAAGGGATTGAAAGGCTCAACCGTCTTTACCTCATCATTCATTTGAACATTGGTGAACCCATTGAACTTACAAGTGTAGTATCAATGCCCCAGACAGAATGAACATTGCCAAGCATCATCAATAGCGGTCAATGCGAGCAATATAGCCTCTGTCCCGTAAACGATTTGCCGAATATTCAGCTTCAAAACGAGTCCCATACTCGCCCTTATATTGCCAAAATTTTTGTTTTTGAGTCTTAAAGTAGACCGCATACCTTGAACTCTGACGGGGAATATGACGATCAGAAAAGTGATAGCCACCGATATTGATCTCACCCGCATTTGCTTGAACAGGTGCGCCAATCATAATTCCAAGGGCACTTACGGTCATTAGGGAAAGAATGAGCTTTTTCATGAGATGGCCTCGTTGGTCAAAGGTTGATGCCCTTTAATTTGCCATGCCCCTAAAACTGTGTATGTGACTTGGCTCTAGAGATCATAGTGATTTAAATCACTTAGGTAGCACAACATTCATTTCAGGCGATCTCTACCCGCGTCAAACATCTGAAGATCACATCGGCCTAACGATCTAGATCACAGCTATGACAAAGGTTTCATCCCCATTATAGAGATGCCTGATTCATACCCTGTTACCTGAGGATTAATGCTATGAGAACCCAACATCGTGGATTGCTCATTGGGGGCGTCCTTCTCGCCGTTGCTTGCGGGGGTGGACTGTATGCGAGTCCCTACATCACGCTGTATCAGATGTATCAAGCGGTAGAACGCAAGGATGTCCAGGAGGTTTCAAACTATGTTGACTTTCCGGCCTTACGGGACAGTGTTAAGACCAATTTAAAAACCATTGTGACCAAAGAGACCGCTCAATCGTCCAATCCAATCCTAGGCTTATTGGGTTCGGTCATGGGTGGCGTTGTACTCGATCCCGTCGTAGATAATCTGGTAACACCCTCTGGCGTGGCGGCACTCTTGGAAGGGCAGCAACTTCAACTGGGAGCCAAGGGCAGCAACGTTCAATTTGAACCAGGGACAGGTTCTCCAGATGTCAAGGCAGAATATGAATCTTTCAACCAGTTTGCAGTGACTGTGAAGCCCAAAGGCGAAGCGATGGAGCCAGTAACGTTACTGCTGTCAAGAAATGGATTCTCTTGGAAAATCTCTGGTGTGCGGCTCCCCAGTTCTCTCGCCTTTGCAAAGAATATGCTGCCTCAGACTACGTTGCCCCAGACTCAGATGCCCGAAATGAAAAGTATTAAGAGCACAATTTCTAAGTTTCTAGAGGGGGGAATTTAATAAAACCCAGCGATTGAATATTTCCTACGGAAACGCTGCGCGAACTGCGGCTACACAAACAAAATCCAGATGGTGCGTGGGTTAAGGTCCCTTCCCAGTCCGCCTACGCGGACTTCGTTCTTGTAGGCGCGGTTGAAATCGCTGGCCGAATTCTGGATCTTATTTAGTCGAAGCGCTAAACAATCAATTCTTCCTGCGGCGGTAAGGCAAGATCAATCCAAGGCATCAGTGGCCCGATCTGCGGCTGACCGTTGACGGCCAGTTCACTATGACAAAGGTAGATTCTGTCCTGTACTCTGCCCAATACATTAAGCAGGGTATTTCTGAGAAGTTGATTGGGTGGCTGCATTTCAGGGGTGGGGCTATCCTCAGGCTTGCGTAGAAATAAAGATGCGCCCCAAAGTTCAAAGTCACCGCTGTACTGCCAAAGCTGAGATCCGGCATCCAGCCAAAACTGCCAACGATGGTTGAGATGGGCGTTGAGATATTGAAACGTCGTTGCCAAAATGACAGAAGGCCGAGATTGCTGGGCAATGGTGGTGGGATAAGGGTTTGCAGTTACCACGCCCCGATGCAGCAGCGCAATAAAATCACTCACGGTTTCTGAAAGGGTCGGCCAGGTCGATTCCATTTTGCGAAGGCGAGTATCCACATCCCAGTAATGCTGGGCGGTTTCCATCAGTTCTCGGAGTACCGCAAGCTGGTCAACGCTCAAGGGACGCGTCATCACAAAGGTCTGAATCGCCCGATCCAGGATAAATACGGGACTCAGCGTCAGGTAAGCGGCGGAATAATCCTTTGCTGTAGCATCCGCGTTACCTTTGAGGGTTCCCTGCTGCTGGGCAATCCATTGGCGCAGGGCTTCGTAGGATTGAGCGGCACTGTAGCCCAGGCGATCCCAGCGAGCATACACCTCAATGGGAAGCAATTCTGGGTGGTCTGGATGGGGACGGAAACAGAAATCTGCCAAGAGTCCAGCCCGAATGGGGTCAATGCTGTTGCGGTTTTCGGGGGCATTGGCTGACGCGCCAAGAGTGGTTAAAACCACCAGCATTTCGGCAATCTGTTCGGTTTCGAGGAGATGACCTAGCCCTGGATAAACCAAGGCCAACAGGGTTAGGAGTGATCGCACCAGTGCCGTACTCTGAATCGGACGCTGATCTCGTAAAGACTCCACCGCAATCCCAGCCCGTTGAAAAGTCTCAATAATGCCGTAACGGGCCAGGGGATCAAGGCCAGGGCCAATTATGGCAACCTCCTGGGGCAATACTTCCCCACGCCCAATGGCATCTGCCACCTGCTGGGCAACCGTTTGCAACAGCTCAATGCGAGAGGTGGTTTTGAGGGCGTAAAATTCAGGCTGTTGATGGGCATTGGCCTGTTGGAGTGCCCAAGGCATTTCTGCAATTGAGACTTGGGCTGCGGCTTCTAACGCTGGCACTAGGGGTAAGACAATTTCTATACAGCGTTGTTTTAAGCCCAGTAAATAGGCAGAATTTGCGCCTAACCCATCCCGAATGCCCCCCAGTTCGCTGTAGGTGAAGAGGCAGGGTAAGTCTAAATCCAGGGCAGCCTCGAAGAAGAGACGGGCGATCGCCGGATAGTTTTCCACATCATCAGCGGCGATCGCCCCAAACCGCTGAGCCAGTTGACTGCGATAGGTGGGATGGGGCAACACATACTGCCAATACAGATCCGTAATCAGCCCATAGGTCAACACCCCGTGGTTTAAGCACCACTCCCGCCATTGAAGGGCCATGCGCTGAACTAATGCGGCGATCGGGGGTGGGATTGTTAGAGCGCTGGATTCGGATTGAGTGAGGGCGGCGATTTTCGTCAGGGATGTTCCGCTGGATGCTGCAAGCTGAATCAAATCTAAAATCCGACGCACCCAGCGATCCGCAGATACCCCTTCAAATTGCCGTAGTTGGGCGATCGCCTCTGCCCCCCAAAACCGAAAGGCCAAAGCCTGCTCCGTTTCAGGCCGTAGACGATAGGGGAAATAGCCCCGCAGCTCCAGTTGCTGAATCACCAGAGGCCAAAACAACTGCACCTCAGACTCAAAAAACGCGAGGGGCGTCGTGGACGTGATGGTGCTGCGCCCCTTGATTTGACCCGCAAGACGCCCCATCAAAACACCCCGATTATCTGCATTGGCCGCAAACACCAGAAATGGCTGACCTTTGACCTCGGACAAAGATTTCTCCTGGGCACCCAAGGGCTGCGAGGCTGCACAACGCTCACAGCTCCATTGATCAAGCTGAGCAATCAGTGCAGTGGTCTTACCCGATTGGACAGAACCCGTCACCCAGAAACCCATAAAAGTTACACCTGAGCAAAATTAGATTTGATAGGATACGGCATACTCAATGTAGCGTGTCATTATCAATCCCCAATGAATCGTTCTGTGTGGGCCCGTCTAAAACAATCCCTCGTTGCCGCAGAGCAGTGGTACCGTAAAACGCCCGAACGTGCGTTAAACGAAGCCTACGAGGCAGCTCAAGCCATTTCACGCCTAGAAGATCAATACTCTGGCGGCACAACCATTGACCTATACGCGCAAGGGGAAGGCGCAATCTCCGCCTATCTCCAGACCCAAATCAGCAAGCATCTCAAAACCATCCGCATGCGGCTGACGGAATATCGGTTTTGTATCCCAGTGGTGGAACCCGAAGCCTCGCCGTCAAGCAAAAGCCAAACCTCACCCCCAGGCTCTAACCCTCAACGGAAAGCCTCCGCCGCAACCGACGAATCATTTACCATCGAGTACACGCTCTCCAACGATCAGTACATTGCCGTGAGTGCTTCTACGGTTGATCTCTCTCAAGAGATATTAGGAAAGCTCCAATTTATTGATTCAGTCTTGACCCGCTATGAACCCTGGCGATCGCCAGCTCAGCCCGTCATCTCCGCCACGGACACACCACGGACGAATCTTTCTGGCACCTCATCGCCCTCCCTACAGTCTGTTCAAGGAACCTTTACGGGGGTAGGTAATGGGGTGGCTGGCGATCGCCCACCGAGCAAAGCCACAGGGGGACGATTTATTCCCCGCTCTATTTTTAAGACCGTCGATCGCTTCCGGCGCGAAATTGACCCCAATCCTCAAACCGAAGAGGAAATGGTGCGCGATTTTCGGACAGCCCGTGCTCGGACTCGTGCCGCCACCCGATTTTTGATGTTGCTCATTATTCTGCCGCTGCTGTGTCAGCAAATTTCTAAGGCAGTATTGGTCGGCCCAATCGTAGACCATCTGAGGAGTGCAGTTCAGGTGGAGGCGTGGGTGAATCCACGGGTTGAAGCAAAATTTGTGGAAGAGATGGTGGCCTTTGAAGAAAAGCTGAAGTTTCAAAACCTGTTTACCGCGACCACGCCCTCCACGAAAGAGACAGAGGAAGCGCTCAAAAAAAAGGCGATCGAGGTCAAGAAAGACTTACAGAAAGAACTGAAGGAACCCCTCAAAAATATTGTTGCCGATTTCATCTCCCTCATTGTCTTTGCTGGACTTATTTTGACAGGTCGGCAAGAGATCGCAACCCTCAAGATCTGGATTGACGAGGTGGTTTATGGACTTAGTGATAGTGCAAAAGCCTTCATTATCATTTTATTTACAGATGTTTTTGTGGGATTTCACTCTCCTCACGGATGGGAAGTCATTATGGAAAGCACCTTTGAGCATTTTGGGCTGCCCCCTAATCAAAGTGTGATCAATATGTTCATCGCCACGTTTCCCGTCATGCTGGATACGGTCTTTAAGTACTGGATTTTTAAATATCTCAACCAACTTTCGCCTTCGGCAGTGGCAACCTATAAAAATATGAACGAGTAAGCGTACTCTGGGTGCAGGCTGGGGAAAATTCAAGCCGTAGAAAAAGCCTAACAACTTTATGGAGCAATCGTTAGACTCGATCCTAACCGAGAGTATTTCAAATTCAATGAAATCTAATGTCAGATATGGAGAGACAGAGGGGCACTCTATGTTGGGGGAGTTCAACGACTCAAACTGTACCTGGCAAAGTGCAATAAGGCATGCTCAGGATAGGTCATTTGTCTAACCGCTAGCCCTTTGATTGGTCACAAACCCTTCTTCACACTGGTGAACGCTGCCATGAACGTCTTGGATCACAGAACGCATCGATCCGTCGAAGTATTGGAGCAAAAGGTCTACGAACATTTGCTCGAATGCGTTCGCACAGAGCTACCAGAACAAGTCATTCAGCGATTTCAACTGCTGTTTATTCAGGCTGGGACGTATCCTGAACCTAGCATCCGCCAAACCTTGCAGGAACTGGTACGAGGCGGAGGTACAAAGCATAACTTTCAGCTATTTTTTAACCGCTGCTGCTTTATTGTGATTAACCGTTGGCAGATGAATCTTCTCCATCGGGAATTCATCGTGAATTTGGTTGACATGCTTCAGCAATGTCGAGGTTCGTCGCTCATGTTGGGGCAACCCACCCCCTCGGGACGCCTCCGATTTTTGGTGCAAGAGTATGTCCGTAGCGAGTATTTTCAACGAATTCGTCAGTTAGCAGATTTACTGAATCCCCAGAATGATCATGACAAACAGCGTCCTTTGTCAGGGCTGCTGCATCGATATCCCTATCTTTATTCCCACTGCCTGACCAATCAAGACGATGCAGAAGATTACCAAAAACTAATCGTCGTTACTCAACGCACTGCAAATAAGCGATATCAGCAGGATCTCTCTAGCTATTTAACAAATGCGCTGATCAAACAGGAAAAGCCGAGTGCCAATACACCCTCAACCTTAAAAAATCCAACGCTCTTGAACCATCAGGAGCTGTGTTCCAGTCTGAAGCATTACATGGCGAAGGTTGATTCACGGGGCACTTATAAAGATATGGCCCAACAGTTTTGGACGCCGGGACAGCAGCCTCAGACCTATGGCAGTTTCAAGGTTGCGTTGAACGATTACATTTCCAGCAGTATCCCTTCAAAATTTGGGCAGTGCCGCTTTAACGATCAGTTTCGAGGGTATCTTACTAGCCTTTCTCCAGACAATAATGCCTCTGCAATGAATGATTTCTTACTGGTGAGAACCTGCAATCAAGTCCTTAACTTTATGGTGATTGAAAGCAAGCAACACCCCAATCATTCTGTATTTATGGATCTGCTCAACAATGTAGGATCCACGTTAACCGTAGGTCTTCTGCTCAAGGTGGTGCTGTTGTGCCATAAGGTAAAGCCTTATTTAGAACGGCGGTTGTCTATTTTGTTTCAGCACTATGCTCCACAAACGCGAGGTTCTGTGGACTGGCTCGTTTGCTGTTTAGAGAAGCTAAATTTGGCTTGGACGGCTCATTTTAGTGCTCAGAATTTATCCTATGTCCACTTACTGTAAAAAGATGAACACCTTGTAGGAGCGCAAGATCTTGCGCTCCTATAAAATCTTAGAACCCAGGTTCTGCTTTTGGTTTGGACGGTTGAATAGGCTCAACGGGTTTAGGGGGCTGCCCAAGGTCAACCCTTTCAGGTTCGACCAGCATGGATTCTTGGGTGGGCGCGACATTGGGGGTTGGGGGGTGCCAGTCTTTACCGGACTGGTTCCACAGCAGCATGGAGAGCAGGCCATCCACGAGTCCGCCGCTAGTGCCGCCACTGCCGCCGCCACCGCCGCTTACCATAACGTCGGGGATGAGACGGACTTGGCGATCGCCAATGATCTGCATGATCTGCATGGCGGTAAAGCCCTGGCCTCCAATGGCTTCAACCCCAGCACGGTAGGTTTCGGCCTTAGCCTGACCAATGGCCCGAATTCCTTCAGCTTCGCCCACGGCTCTGAGTTTAGTAGCTTCCGCTGCCCCCGTAGCTTCCTGAACATGGGCATCGGCCTTGAGGCGAGAAATCTGCACACTTTGCTCAGACTTCACCATCTCCTGCTGAATTTCGGCTAGAGCCGTTTCACGGACGAGCTGCTGACGCTGGGTTTGGGCAGCCTGCTGGGTTTCATAGGTTTTGCGCTGCTCCTCGGCAATTTTGCGATCGGTTTGGGTCAGCATCAGCTCAGCGGGGGGCTGAATTTCTCCAATCAGCGTGTCGATCGCCTGGACATCGTAAATCAGCAGCGCCCGCCGAATATACTCCGCTGCCTCCGACTGACGTTCGCTACGGGCACTGAGAAAGTCCAGAACGGTGTAGTCTTGGGCCGAGTTACGGAAGTAGTTGCCGATGGTGGGTTCTAGAACGTGGTCTACCAGATTTTGCATGGAGCCAACACGGGAAATGACCTTGGGTGCATCCAGTGCCCCCACATGGATAATTTGAGCCACTTGCAGCTCAAAGGCGAACCCGTCTCTGGAGCGCACCTTCAGGGTATTGAGCTTGTCATCGTAGCGGTGGCCTTCGGTGCGGTTGGACCAGTTGAGCACAATATTGGTGGTAGGTACCAGCTCAACTTTCATCACCCTGGAGTTGAGGGGATGTTTGCCTGGGTAGAGCGGCTGTGTCCACACCCCTTTATGGCCTGGATTCACTAAATCACCGTGGGTAAAGTCGCTGCCGCTGACGTCCTCATGGGCTTGCCCCACGTAGGAAATCACAACGCCCACATAGCCAATGGGGATTTCGGTCATGGGGACTTGCTCAACCTGGGCAAACCAAGGGTTGAGGTTCCAAGAGCCGGAGAGCAACACCTGTTCTTGAAGACCACGTCGGCCTCCACTGCTGATAAATTTTTGACCATCCTGGAAGTTCTCATGGCCTGGAACCAGTGGCCCTGCAATTTCACCAGGGCTGATGGGAGTTCCATCCAAAGCTGTGACAATGCCAACCTGATCGGGCAGGACGGTATGAATCTTCATGCGTTCAGCAGCAATGCCGTTTTTGTTGGCATTGGCTGATGTGATCACCGTAAAGAGTGCCGTATTAATACGGTAGGTTCCGGCAGTCAGAAAGCCAATCTGCCGACCTTTTTCGCCGCCTTTCGTGAGAAATTTACGGGAATCTTGAAAATTGTCGCACTCTATTACCTTTGCCAGTAGACGTTCTGATGGAATAGGCTGCCCATCTGCTGCCACAATCAGGGCAATTTCGCCTTGGGGCACAACAATCGCCTTTTCTTTGCGAACATCAAACTTTATCGGCCAATAGCCCCAGTGCCATCCTGGTGCAAGGGTATCCGCCTGATAACCTGCTTCGCCGTTGAGGGCAATAATTTGCCCAGCCGGTAAACCTTTACTGGAGAATTTCTTAACGACAATGCCGACTTCTTGCTCGCCCACAATGACGAGGCCGAAGAAGAAGATGATGCCGACGATACCACCGCCCAAAAGAATAGGCACGATAATCAGTGGCAAAGGAAATAAGTTCATCTCAACTGCTACGGTCTGCGGGACGATGGGAAGTGCGCCTTGCAAAACGCTAGGAGCCTTGATGGACGAGATTGCAGCAGGTTGAGACGTTGGATTGATGGGTGTGGCGGTGCTGGGTTGGGGTGTGGCTGTGGCGATCGCCAAGGGAGCCAGCAGTGACGCCATCAATTTCAAAGACCGACGGGAGTGGAGCGGTCTTACAAGACTCGAAAAACGATTCATCGCTTTAGCCAGTTACGGTAGATCCCTCGACTTTAACACTTCAATTAGAGGATGGCGGGTGATTTGAAGCTGTGCAAAGCAAGCGCTCTATCACTGACTGAAAGACACAATTGTGATTGAATTGGAGCGGCTGCTACTTGCTTTCTTCTTTGAGAACAGGCTGACGTTGAGCCATCAGCGAAGATAAGGCTGAATTGAGCGAAAGAGTGCCCGTTAAGGGAGATGGTTTAGAAGACTTTTGCTGTGGGGCGATCACCCCTTCAATTTTGACCGCAATCGCAGCCTTATCTTTTGGATTCCCACAAAGCACCCCTACAGGAACCTTTCCAGTAAGATTGAGCTGCCGATCTCGCCACTGCCCACTTAACGTCATCGACTTTAACGCAGTCTGGCTGCGAGGCAGAGCGGGATTAACTAACGCTGCTGCCACATAAACCCCCGACTGCTGAAGCGTTAACATTACAGGTGTTCCACCGCCACAGGTTGCAGACATGGGTAACTTGAGCACATAGCTGCCCTCAATGCCTGGAGCCGTCTTAAGGTGGGCTTCACCATAGCTTGTGACGACCGTAAATAGCCCTAAAACCAAGGAAATAGCGCCACCATAAAAAGCAAGATGCTTAAGCTGAGAGGATTTCATACTTCCTCCACCATAGATTCATCGGGATTAATCTCTAACACAGAAGCTAAATGAGAGGTGAGCTGACTGTACTTGCGGGTAATTAACAAAGAAGAGACACACTGAGTCACTAACGCATCCGCATAACGCCCTAACGTTTGTCGTTTCATGCCCCATTCTCGACTGGCACCTGCAATGGTTAAATCGACGGTCGCCGAGTAGTCCACCACGGCCTCCAGCGGATCTAAATGGGTTTCTAAAATAGGGGTCTCGATGCGGCTGCGTACCGAGGGTGCAAGCTTCGCTAAAACCGTATTAAACTCACGGCTAAACTCGCTAGCGGCATTGCTGGGACTAGTAACCCGCAAAATTTGAAGCTGAATATGTTCGGTATTCATCAACAGCCGTAGCCCTAACTCTAAGCCCAGCTCATCATGGAGACTAGGGGCGTAGGGTACCAAAATCTTAGTGATTTGAACTAAACCGCGATCAACAAACACTGCCACATCAGAGCGGGCCGAACCTAGAATTTGACCGACTCGACCGCCCAGTCGATTTTGATTGAACATAGGGCGGTGCCAGCCGAGTAAAATTAAATCCGTATGCTCTAAGGTCGCAATGTTGTTGGTTTCACGGGCAATATCGCTCGAGACGCGCACAATGGGCCGCAATCGCTCCCGTACTTCTGGGGGTTGAATACTCTGCACCAGCACCTCAAGCTGGACACGACGCTTCTCCACTTGTCGATCCGCCTCCAAGGGCGTGCTAGAAAAAGCATAGTTTTCTTGGATTTCGACCAGGCTGAGTGGATGCACCACAGCAGGCTGACGGGTTCCGGCGATCGCCAAGGCCAAATTAATCAATCCTTTTTGGGTATTGGGGTTTGCCACAGGCACCAACACGCGGTAAATCGGCTGCGGTGCAGCGGACGTCTCATCCGTTTCAGTTTCCAGCGCATCTAGCCGAATCAGCCGTTTGGGATAAATCCACTCCAATAGCGGCGAGGTCATAAAGGTTGTCACCAGCGCCATGATCACCAACATGGTAAACAGCAATGGCGAAATCACCTTGAGTTCTAGCCCAATATTGAGCACAATCAGCTCCGTTAGGCCACGGGTATTCATCAGCCAGCCTAGGGCCGAAGCTTCACGCTTATCAATGCCAGAGACACGGGCCGCAATGTAGGTACCCACATACTTGCCAATAATGGCAACCCCAACCACCGCAAGGCACAACAGCCATTTATCGGGGCTATTGAGCAGCCCCACTTCTGTCTTCA
Source organism: Acaryochloridaceae cyanobacterium OTE_25_metabat_464 (assembly GCA_031362245.1). Lineage (GTDB taxonomy): Bacteria > Cyanobacteriota > Cyanobacteriia > Thermosynechococcales > Thermosynechococcaceae > JAAURS01. The sequence goes on from JANLSD010000327.1 coordinate 28,597, forward strand.
GGCCGCTGTAGGCAAAAAAGAGCGGCAGTAAAAACACCAACACAAAATCTTCGGTTTTTTCCGCCAGCTCACGGGTCAGCCCTGCATTTTTGGGCATGACCGCCCCAAGCAAAAAAGCACCAAATATAAAGTGGATGCCGATGGTTTCAGTAATCAGCGCCGAGGCCACCACTGCCATATAGATAATTGCGACTAAAAACTGAGGCAATTTTCCTGTGCGGTCATAGTATTTAGACAAATTTTTGAGAAACTTCTGCCCAAACGTGACCATCACGCCAATGTACAGAAGGGAGTACAGAATCGTAGGAATTGCGCCTGCCATGCTGTTGGTACGGGTTACGGCGATCGCCAAGGCCAATACACACCAAGCCGTCACATCATCCACCGCAGCGCAGGTCAGGGCCAGTGTCCCCAGGCGGCTGTGCTGAAGATTGTTTTCTGTAATGATGCGCGCCAGAACGGGAAAAGCCGTAATGGACATTGCCGCCCCCAAAAATAGAGCAAACGCCGTAAAGCTAACGTCCCCATTAGAAACCAGAGGATAGAGCAGGAGCGCCAATAAACTCCCCAAGGAAAACGGCACCAAAATGCTGACGTGGGAAATCAACACCGCCACATCCAGGTTGCCGCGTAGGTACTTCGGGTTAAGCTCCAACCCAATCAAAAACATAAAAAAGATCAGCCCAACTTGAGCCAGCACACCTAAGGAGGGGAGTGCCTCGGCGGGAAACAACGCCGCCTTTGTATCGGGAGCTAACCAACCCAGCAGCGATGGGCCAAGCATAATGCCAGCGACAATTTCGCCAATCACGAGGG
>JANLSD010000336.1:0-4178 GCA_031362245.1 Acaryochloridaceae cyanobacterium OTE_25_metabat_464
ATCATGGACGACGCTGAGCAGTTCCTGCCGATTTACCTGCGTTTTGTCCGTGGTGTCGTGGAAATTTTCTGGACACAAACTAATTTAGAAGCAGCCATATGCAAGATATGCGATCACAGAGAGACGGCTCCAGATACAGTCGCCCACGCAATCCCAAACAGCTTAAGTAAATTCTTGCTTGGCTTTGAATTCCGCCGCGATCGCATTGAAGACTAAATGCCTGAGTAAATGAATGGAATGTATAGCTGCTTACCATCCATCCCTTTATAGTAAATAGGAATTCCCATTGTTTCACTTAGCCAGATTGTCCAGGTTCTCATAGCCTGTGCTCTTCTAAAACTTGTCTTTTTTGTATGATCGCGAGGACATAATCGTGTGTCAATCAAGTGCTGAATAAATTCAACACTTAGCTCACATCCTTCACTAGTTAGAGCTTCTAGAATTACTTGAATTGGATAGAATTCAATTATTGCTTGTGCCAACAGTCGTTCCGAAATGCGTTCTTCACTAACAGATATTATTTTCTGACCGAGAGGAGTAAGTTCATATTCATATTGTCGATCTTCTTCGGAAGCCTTTAAAAGCTTCAGCTCACAACAAGTTCTTCCAGCATACGAGCCATGACGACTTATACTTCTGTCTTTTCCTGTATGTCCAAGTTCTCGTCCTAAATCATACGAAGTCTTATAGCCCTGAGAAACAGCAATGAGTGCATTAATTATTTTAGCTGGTCGATCGGTTTGTGGAATATAAATCTTGTCGTTAAGTTCATCATCGCTGAGAGGCTCTGACAAATAATTCAACCATTCATTCTCTTTATAAAACGAATGTACATTAAAAGACCATATAATTACTTTTTTCTCCTCTTTTAGAGTACTATATGTAATTCTAAACCTAGGATTGTCAATTCTAAAAACAAAGCCATTTACATTCGGATGTGTTTCTACCGCATCCCAAAAAGTCTCACCCTTTTTCTTGAGTTGAGATAAGCAAGAGTGAAGATCTTTCTGGACATCAGGACTAAAAAATTTATCGTAGTTATGGAGCAAATTTTTAGAGTTTTCGTCTGCGGACTCAATGGAAAACATGTTTTCTCCTCATAGGTTAGGAATTGTTGAAACTAAATTAGATGCTTCTGAATTATCAATAATGGCGAAAATCTTTTCAGAGTCCTTTGCGAGCGGTATTGGTAAATAAACAGCAAGTCGTGGTGAGACGAAAGCAATCACTGGCCTGGTATGAAAAGTTAGATAGATAATATCTACACCAGCTTGTAAACGCATCCAATATTCATTGACGCTGTCACGAAACTTCGTTAGAGCAACTTCTTCAGATTGATTGATTGGGATGTCTCGTTCTCCCTCTAGGTCATCAATAGGGACTAAAAAGCCTACAACCTCTCCATAGCAAGTCACCAATAGGCGCAGTCGTCCTAATTGGACTTGCCTTTTAAGCTTTGCCAACCTTGGGCGCAGTTCTGAAATTGGTATTTGCCTAAATAGCTCTGACATAGCCACACAAAAATTATCATACTCATAACATAAACCGTTTTGTACGTTTTGTCAATTTTGTCTTGAATTTTCGTTGAAAACGTTGGGGCTGCCGTGTCGGAGACTAGAATGATTTCATTCGTTACCCGTATTAAACTGGCACGCAAAAAGGCGGGCCTCTCTTTACGGGGGCTAGCGGTCGCAATGGACGGCAAAGTATCAGCCCAAGCCATTGGCAAATACGAACGCGGCGAAATGACACCTGGCTCAGATATTCTCATCGCCCTGAGCAAAGCACTGGATGTCTCCATCCCTTACCTAATGGATACCCAAGGCTTCAGCCTTACCGCCGTAGACTTTCGCAAAACAGCCAACACAACCGCCAAAGATCGCGCCCGTGTAGAAACATCCCTGCTGGAATGGGTAGAGCGTTACCTCCAAATCGAACAACTGCTGGACTTAGATAGCGCCGCATGGGAACAGCCATTAACCCGCCCCACCCCGCTAACAATATTGAACAAGCAGAGCATTTAGCCGAAACAGTCCGTCAAAACTGGGAACTCGGATCCGCTCCCATCCCCAACATGACCGAATTACTGGAAGAAAAAGGCTTAAAAGTCCTAATTGAAACCCTGCCAGATAGAGTTTCAGGATTTACCTGCCTCATCCAACAAACCAATGGACAGCCCGAATTACCCGTCGTAGTCATCAACCGCAGCAAAACCCTAGAAAGACGACGATTAACCCTAGCCCATGAATTAGCCCATCGCGTCATAGCCCCAGAATACCCATCCGAAAAAGAAGAAGAACGGTTCGCCCAGCGATTTGCAGGCGCATTTCTAATGCCGCGCACCCACCTAGAACGCGAAGTAGGTAAGCGCAGAAACGCCCTAGGGTATAGAGAACTCATGGATCTCAAACATATCTACCAAGTCAGCGGAGCCGCCCTGCTCATGCGCTTATGCGACATTGACATCATTGACCAAGGAACCCGCACCTACGCTTTTCAAACCTTTGCCTGCGGCTGGCGCACCACAGAACCCGAACCCATAGAGCCACCAGAAGAAAGCGGAACCCACGAACCAGAAAACCGATTTGAGCGACTCTGCTACCGCGCCCTTGCTGAAAAATTGATTTCAGTTCCAAAAGCCGCAGAACTGCTCCGACGCTCCTTCGATGAAATAGAAGCTGGACTCAAAGGGCCTACTCAAAATCATGCGGCTCATTGTCAGTGACACCTCTTACAAGTCAAAAGCTAAACATGCCCGCAATCCTGACTCGAAATCAAACAGAGATACAATAGGCAAAGGGATTCATACCACTTAAACCCTAGCGGCTCTAACCATGCAATCGGCACTACACATCACAACCAAAGTGTTACCCGGCAACCGAGTTGAAGTTCAGCTTCCATCCGGCTCAGAAGGCCAAGAAGTGAACGTCTTTATTGTTTTGCCAACCTTGCCGCTGACCCCATCCAATCTTGCTGCCCAGCTTGCTCAAATGGCCGCAGATTCAGATTTTCCTGAGACCAGTGAGGGCGATATAACCCCGCTTCAGCCGCACAGAGCAAGGTATCTCTCAAATACATCGGATAGAGCACGCAAGAATCAAGAATGACAGGGAGTACAGCCATTGGAACTATGCGTTACTTTCCACCGCAGAAGAATCCGCCGCTTCATAGAACCCTAATTCCTGACTGAAAGCAGCCAACTCGCTCAAAGACTCGCGCCGCTGTCCATCTCTACGCTGTTTGTAAGCCATCAAATCTTCAAACCGGATCCGTCGATGAGTACCTACCTTAATGAATGGAATCTGGTTCTGATCTAAAAGCGTATAAACGTAAGGTCGTGAGACATTCAGCAACTCCGCCGCTTCCTGGCTACTCAAAAAATGGTCGTAAGGAACCAGAGAAATTGACCTTCCCGCAGCCATTAAGTGCGTGACCTGCCGCAGAACCTGATAGACAGAATCTGGTAGGGGCATCTCCTCTCCATCCATCCCGACAAGCTTGGGATAAGCTTGCTCTAACATTACCTCCAAACGCTTGATAGTTTGGGTATCTAGTTCCGAGACAAAGACCGGATCAGAAAGCTGCGTTAACTTTTCCATTGAAAACCCCACGTCAGGGTAAGCCATTTCATTATAACTGTAATAAGTGTAATGTCTGTCATGAAGTCGGTTGAGTTGACATCAGGAAGACCTATCTCAGGCCGACACTCTCAACTACAGCTGCGATCGCAAAGCGTCCCTGCTTGCGAAGCTGCCCTGAAAGGGCTAGGAGAATCGCTCCACCCAAAAGCCAACATAGCGCCATCACCCACGCAATTGCTTGAGCGTGGGCTGGGCGACCGCCCTGACTTATGCAAGACAAGAGTCGCCTGTGTCCGTGATTCTAGAGATGTAGGGTTCTTGAAGGGCGATCGCGTTTAGATGCGACTCTCCAACGATACTTGATGATTTGTGAACTATATGACAATATTGTCATATCATGAAAAATGAACGCAAACCCATTGAATGGATAGGATCATCCCTCAAGGATCTCAGAGCCTTTCCTGAAGAGGTAAAAGATGCTGTGGGCGTGGCGCTTGATGTTGCACAACAGGGCGAAAAGCATGAATCTGCAAAGCCTCTTCAAGGGTTTGGAGGCGCTGGAGTGCTGGAAATCATCGATGACTTTGATGGAGACAC
>JANLSD010000344.1:0-16229 GCA_031362245.1 Acaryochloridaceae cyanobacterium OTE_25_metabat_464
TAAAACCCGCGCCAAGGCGGTTCGATCTGAGGCGGAACGGATGATTACTCTGGCAAAAGACGGCTCACTGGCAGCTCGTCGGCAAGCTCTGGGCTATATCTATGACAAGCAGTTGGTTCACGCCCTGTTTGAGAGTGTAGCCGAACGTTACGGCACTCGTAATGGTGGCTATACTCGCATTATCCGCACGGTTCCCCGTCGGGGAGATGCTGCTGAAATGTCAATTATTGAGCTGGTCTAAGGCTTGACTAGCGGCTGGAATTAAGCAAACGATTCGGATTTTATGGTGTCTACGATTTTTCCTACTGTGCAAAGAGTTGCCCTGGTTATTCAGTACCTGGGCACTCGTTTTCACGGTTGGCAACGTCAGCCCCATCACCGTAGCGTGCAGGCAGATATTGAGCAGGCGATCGCCTCTATAGTGGGCTATCCTGTGACACTTCACGGCGCAGGACGAACGGATACGGGCGTTCATGCGGCGGCTCAGGTAGCGCATTTTGAAGTGGCATCGCCGATCCCGCCCGCTAAATGGGCGAGTGTTTTAAATGCTCGACTCTCGGATGATGTCTTAATTCGTGCTTCTGCGGCTGTTTCCTCAAGCTGGCATGCTCGGTTTTCGGCGCTGTGGCGACGGTATCGCTACACGCTATATGGAGATGCCCGTCCAAACCTATTTCTGCAGCCCTTTACTTGGCACTACTACCACCACCCGTTGGATGTTGAACGGATGCAGTGTGCCTTAAAGCCTTTGGTGGGCCGTCATCACTTGTCGGCGTTTCACCGCGCAGGGTCTAGCCGCCCCCATTCTTGGGTGGATGTGCAGGCTGCAAGCTGTGAGTCTGTGACGAATGCAGGGGCTGGATCTTTACTTCAGATTGAGGTACAGGCCAGCGGATTTTTGTACGGTATGATGCGGCTGCTGGTAGGGCAGTTGGTGCAGGTTGGGGCGGGGTTGCGATCGCCAGAATCCTTCACCGAAATCTGGCAAACCGAGCAGCGTCACGAGGTAAAGCACTCCGCCCCTGCAAAGGGACTGTGTTTACTTAGGGTAGGGTACCCTGAATTTCCCTTTCCGCCAGAGGTTTGGTTTGATACCTTTCCAAATTTTGTGTTGGCAGACCCGCCACCCACCCACCTTTATGCGAATTCAGTGCCCTAACTGACCCGCATGAGTCAACGTTTTTGAAGCCCGAATTGAGATCGACAATGGAAAAAACATACTTACCCCCAAATTCAAATGCCGACCAGAAATGGTACGTGGTAGATGCTGCCGATCAACGATTGGGTCGTCTGGCCACTCAGATTGCGATGGTGCTGCGCGGCAAGAATAAGCCTCACTACACACCGTTTATGGACACAGGCGATTTTGTAATCGTCATTAACGCCGAGAAAGTGGTCGTAACGGGCAAAAAGAGCGAACAAAAGATTTACCGTCGTCACTCCGGTCGTCCCGGCGGGATGAAGGAAGAAACCTTTGAGGATCTCCAAAAGCGGATCCCAGAGCGGATTATTGAGAAAGCCGTCAAAGGGATGTTGCCCAAAAACAGCCTCGGTCGTCAGCTCTTTACGAAGCTAAAGGTTCACGCGGGTCCCGATCATCCCCACCAGTCTCAGCAGCCGGTCGCCTTAAAGATTGAAACGATTCCAGGAGTGAACTAATCATGCAAGCAACTGATTCTTCTAAGCGCGTTGCTTACGCTGGCACAGGCCGTCGTAAAACGTCTATCGTTCGTGTTCGCTTGGTGCCTGGAACGGGCAAGCTGATCATTAATGGTAAACCTGGGGAAGTCTATCTTCAGTTCAATCCTACGTATATTTCTTTGGCTAAAGCTCCTTTGGAGACCTTGGGCTTAGAAGGTGAGTATGACATTCTTGCCAATGCCAAGGGTGGCGGTTTGACGGGTCAGGCTGATTCCATTCGGATGGGTGTGGCACGGGCGCTGTGCCAATTGGATCCTGACAACCGTAAGCCGTTGAAGATTGAGGGTTACTTAACCCGAGATCCTCGGGCAAAGGAACGGAGAAAGTACGGCCTACGCAAGGCACGGAAGGCTCCTCAATACTCGAAACGCTAAAGCTGGGCTGTTTTTTGTAAGCGGATTCTGTACGCAATATTTGAAGGAGTTAGGACAATGGCAAAGCCTGGAATTCATCCAGAATGGTACCCAGAGGCAAAGGTTCTCTGTGATGGCGAAGTAGTCATGACGGTTGGGTCTACAAGACCTCAACTGAATGTTGACATTTGGTCTGGCAATCATCCGTTTTATACCGGAACCCAGAAACTGCTTGATACTGAAGGTCGCGTTGAGCGATTTAAGCGCAAGTACGGCATGAAATAAAGTCTTTAAGACTTTTAGTTTTAATAAAAGAGGGTGGCGTTTTAATTGAGCGCTGCCCTCTTTTACTTTTAAGCCGACACCAATTTGGGGTAAGGATCTGGTAGTTGTTGGACTGCATACTCAAAGTGAATCACTCTACGGTGGCTGACAAGGGTTGATTTTGAGGAGGCATGCAAGAGCAATGGCCGCATCAAGACGATGCCCCCTGCATTGACCGCACAGGTATGAGCGGGAATTTGCTGGCGTAGTTCTGTAATTTGTTCAGGGGAAAGACGACCCATTTGGTGGGTTTTGGGCAACACCTTGAGGGCACCATTGTTAGGCAGGCAGCTATCCAAATGAATTCTGACCGCCAAAATTTTTTCTAAAATCGGAGTGGGTGGCTGAACAAAAAGCACTCCTGCTTTGGTAGACCAGGGACCCCAGTCTGGGTGTTCAACTGGGTATTCAAATTGGCGATCAACTGGGATGGTTAAATCTTGGTGCCAGGGCACGAGCCAGTTGGCTTCAGGATTTTTATCAAAAAAGGTGGCCTTAAAAACAAAGGCATGATGCCCCAAAACAGAATGGACGAATTGGAGCAGCTTAGGGTTTTGGGCTAAGTCAGAGATGAAGGGGAGCGCTAGAAGATTTCTCATTCCGGCTCGAGTCTGAGGCATTTGCTCAAGAAGCTTGGTGATTTCTGGTTCAGTGAAGATTGACTCGACTTTTGAAAACCCAAGGTCTTCGACTTCTGCTGCAATCACGGTAGGGTGCATAGATCTGAAACATTGGACGTTGGGACATAAAGCTATGAAGATTTCGGGATCGTAGCCCTTTTACTTTTGTACGCCTCAAAAAATCGCCATAGCTTATACATTAAAAATCCAGAAATCCCCATTACAACAATGCCTGCTGCGATGGGGAGCGTAACCGCAAGGGCAGATAAGGTGACGGAGATAAGTAGTTCTAATGCTGCAAAAATGGGATTGGCTAGCCCGCCCGTTGCCGCCGTTGAGGTGCCACGCAATAGGTTCATGACGGCCTTCGTTAACCCTGCGGTTCCACCTCCCGCCACTAACGCCAGTGTCCATTTAACCAAGGGATCCATCTCGGGTGCGAGGGAGGCAGTCATGACGGTTCCAGCTAAGATGGCGGCTGGGGTGGCAACGATATCTAGAATATGATCAAACCAAGGGATGGCATAGCCTAGGATTTCCAAGATGGCGGCGATCGCAAACAGTCCCAGTGCCTGTGGATTCTCCAGCCAGTCAAAGCTGGTCGGCAGGTCAACATGGCCCAAGACTGCGGCAGCACTGAGGGCCAGCAACGGCACAAAGACCCTAAACCCAGCGGCACTGCTGAGGCTAATGGCTAACATGAACTCGACTAATGTATCGAGATTGAAAAATGCCGACACTCAATCACCTCGATAACCAGCGCTCAACTCCGTTCTTTAGAAGTTAGCAGCTTTTGGGTGGGGAAAGAACTCTGGATGTTAGTGGGGGTGCCATTCTCCGCTGGCAATCCATTGTCCGTCATACTGCTGAACCTTTTGGGACGTCATAAAATAAGTCCAGGCACAGCCAAGCGATCGCCCTTCCCCATCAAACACCTCTACTTCTGTGCGCTGATACTCATTTTGCACTTTAGGACGGTGGGGCTGATAGTCTTCTAAACGGTCCAAGTCTTCTAGTCCAGATTCGTCAGTAAACGCGAGTAAATATCCCCGCACCCAGGTTTCACCAGAGGTCATACCGGGATAGCCGAGGGAGAGGGCAAAGAGCTGCCCCCGAACTTGGGCGGGGAGCGAGTGAAGAACGCGATCGCCACAATAGCGAGCATAGTTCACTTGTCCAGGCTTCAGCGTCCCATAGACAAATACCGTCAACATATTTCTGGATCTTCTACCACTGCATCTACACCATCGATGATAGATACATTGAGAACCGTAAAGCTAATCACATCAGGATGATCTAAAAGCCTCAGTTCCCCTAACCCGATCCAGCCTTGATGCTGTAGCACATACTCTTCGCGGTGAATAAAGGCTTGGCTTTGGTCTTTTGCCACCATAAATGTGCCATTGGTGCTTTGATCAATCAATACAAATTTTCCCTTGCGGAAAATAATTTGAACATGGTGACGAGAGGTATAGTCATCGCAGATCACCAGATTATTATCGGCATTACGACCAATCATAAACCCGCTTTGTTCGGGTCTGAGGTTCACAATTTGGTCATGGTGTTTGAGTTGGAGGATGCTGGTAAAAACGGCAGTTGTGGGAATATAAGTCCTGGCAGTGGTTAGCTCCCGTCGCTCCCAAATAATTTGATAGACGATGATCCGTCCCGTCTTTCCAGGGCTGGGAATCTTCTCCATTAGACGAGCCTGGGTTTGTAGGGTAGAGGACAATACCTGCACGGTCTCTTGACTCGTAATAATTTGACCCGATTTTGCAAAGGCCACCATCCGCGCTGCCGCATTGACCGTTGTGCCAAAAATATCGTCATGTTCTGTAATGACGGAGCCAAAGTTTAAGCCAATTCTGAGGCCCAACCGAAGATTGTTGGCAGCGGCATGTTGGGTGATATTTTCCTGCATGTGGCAAGCCGCCAGTACGGTCTTATCCGCATGGGGGAAAACCGCCATAATTTCATCGCCAATGACTTTGACGACTTGACCTTGATACTGCTCCACAATCTCTGTGAGACGTGTCAGACAGTCTTCAACGATGATTTTGGCGGCCTCATCGCCCAACATTTCGTAGAGCCTGGAGCTACGGCTGATATCTGCAAAAAGAACGGTTTGAAACAAGCTCATAGCCAGCAATACTTCGGACAGTTTTTAGGACTTAAAATTACCATAGAGTAAATGATTTCTATCCTCTGGCATCATTTTATCCAAGTCTGGGAAAAAGCCATTTTGAATAAAATGGACTGATTCAGTAATAGTATAAGCCGTTAGCCTTGCAGCTATATTCCCAAAAGTGCCTGGAGTGTTGTTTGGATGTAAGCGTTAAATCTTTATTTATCTAAAGTATCTTTGGCAATGTCCCAAATATGTTGTTAATCTTTGGCAAATCTTTATAAAGACTTAATCTTAAGCTGCCGTCCCACACATCTAGTACACCACCGATGTCATTGAGGCAATCAAATGTCCCAACCAATAGTGGCATGTAAGTGCTCAAAGTTCTATTTTTGCCCCTTAGAGCAACTTTATTTCGACTGAATCAAATAGCCACAGCGATGTTCGCCATTCACAATCCAGTGGGTGCGCTCTACTTTGCAGTTTTGGAGCGCCACGGCAAACATTTCTAGCTCATGACCGCAAACACTCGGAAACGATTCTGCTACGTGGGAAATGGCGCAATTGTATTCCGTCAAAATAAATTGGGTGGCTGAGGTTGGCTCGGTATCTTCTGGGATGGGGCAAAACTCAGCCATATAGCCTTCCGCCTGTCGCAGCCGCACTAAGCCCGCAACCCTCTCTGCCAAAGGCCCCTCCCCTAACTCCCGCTGATACTCGATCGCCTTTCGTTGCCACTGCTGCCGCAAAATCGACTGCATCCCATCAGGGCCGACGGTTTCGGCGAGGGTGTCTAGCAAATCTAGGGCAAAATCATCATGACGATTGGGGAGGCGATCGCGTCCTTCCCTGCTCAGACAATACACATGCTGCGGCCTGCCTAGACCCGACTGATTATTTTTAAAAGCAATCAGCCCTTCCGTTTCTAAATCTTTTAAGTGACGGCGAATCGCCTGCGGACTCAGCGCAAGTAAATCCGCTAACTCTTGGGCCGTAGCCTGACCCCGCTTTAACAGATGATGAAGAATATCTTGTTTCGTCGAGGCTGTAGTGGTCACAATTATCTTTTCCAAGACTTTGACAACGAGTTTGTTGCTAAAGTAGTCTTATCATAGAGTTACGCAATCTCAGTGTTGTTTTATCATTATACATGCGCAGCCGCGAAAGCCAGCAATGGCAACGAACCGGAATTCTAGATAGAACATAGGGTTCAGCCCTAAATCACATCAGATCTAGAAGCGCGTTTTGGCACATCCCCTCGTTTTAAGAGACTTTAAGAGAGACGCATCCCATGACTGCAACCGTCCAATCCCTGGTCAATCAGCCCTATAAGTACGGCTTTGTTACCGATATTGCGTCGGATCAGATTCCCCCTGGTGTGAGTGAGGATGTGGTTCGGCTAATCTCGTCGATGAAAAAGGAGCCTGAGTTTATGCTCAATTTTCGGCTCAAGGCATATCGTCAGTGGCTGAAAATGGACGAACCTGAATGGGCGCATGTCCATTACCCCGCCATCAACTACCAAGATATTGTCTATTACTCCGCCCCTAAAAAGCAGGAAAAGAAAGCGAGTCTGGATGAAGTAGACCCAGCCCTGCTCGAAACCTTTGAGAAACTAGGCATCCCTATCACCGAGCAAAAGCGCCTGTCTAACGTGGCGGTGGATGCCGTCTTTGATAGCGTCTCCATTGCCACCACCTTCCGCGCCAAGCTCGCAGAAGATGGTGTGATCTTCTGCTCTCTTTCTGAAGCAGTCCACGACTACCCAGAGCTAATCGAAAAGTACCTCGGCAGCGTTGTGCCCGTGGGCGATAACTACTTTGCCGCACTGAACTCAGCGGTCTTCAGTGATGGCTCCTTTGTGTTTATCCCCAAAGGCGTAAAATGCCCGATGGAGCTGTCCACCTACTTCCGTATCAACACCGAAGGCGCAGGCCAGTTTGAGCGGACGCTGATCATTGCCGAAGAGGGTTCTCAGGTCAGCTACCTCGAAGGCTGCACGGCTCCCATGTTTGACACAAACCAGCTCCACGCAGCCGTTGTGGAACTCGTTGCCCTCGACAACGCCGACATCAAATACTCCACCGTCCAAAACTGGTTTGCGGGTGACGAAAACGGTAAAGGCGGTATCTATAACTTTGTGACCAAGCGTGGTCTGTGCGCTGGGAAGAACTCTAAAATTTCTTGGACTCAGGTGGAAACGGGTTCCGCCATTACCTGGAAATATCCAAGCTGTCTGCTGGTGGGCGAAAACTCCATCGGTGAGTTTTACTCCGTGGCGCTGACCAATCACTGTCAGCAGGCCGACACAGGCTCCAAAATGATTCACATTGGCAAAAACACCCGCAGCACCATTATTTCTAAGGGGATTTCGGCGGGGCGATCGCAGAACAGCTACAGAGGCCAAGTCAAAGTAGGACCCAAAGCCGACGGTGCGCGGAATTATTCTCAGTGTGATTCTATGCTGATTGGCGATCGCGCCCAGGCCAATACGTTCCCGTACATTCAGGTACAGAATAACGGTGCCAAAGTCGAACACGAAGCCTCCACCTCCAAAATTGGAGAAGACCAGCTTTTCTACTTCAGTCAGCGCGGTATCTCTGCCGAAGACGCGGTTTCGATGATGATCAGCGGCTTCTGCAAGGATGTGTTTAACCAACTGCCGATGGAATTTGCGGTGGAAGCCGATCGCCTGTTGAGTCTAAAGCTTGAAGGATCGGTGGGTTAGGCCATGATTTTGAGAAGGACATGGGAGGCAGAGGGATGGTAGTAGCCTCAGCAGCGATTCAGTACGCTAATCAGTCCAGTTTGATTGAAGGCATCTCCTGGGAAAGTTTTGAGGCGATCGAAGCGGCGTTCTCTGAAGTCGCAGGAATTCGGTTGGCTTATCTAGATGGCGTGATGGAGTTTATGCCGATTAGTAACGAACATGAAGAGTTGAAATCTACTCTGGGTTGCTTGTTAGAGGTATATCTACGAGCTAAGGGTATTCGCTACTATGTGCGGGGTGGCCCTTCCCTCGGACAGAAGGAAGATGCTGCCCGTCGTCAGCCGGATGAGTCTTACAACATCGGCACCAAAAAAGACCGCGCTGATATTGCAATTGAGGTTGTTCTGACCAGTGGCGGCATCGACAAGTTGGAGTGCTACAAGCGATTTGGCATTCCTGAGGTTTGGTTTTGGCAGGAAGGGAGTTTACGGCTTTACGCCCTGAATGAAGGCAGTTACAGACAAATTTTTGTGAGTCAGTTTTTGCCAAAGCTAGACCTTGGTAAACTTGTCGCTGCGGCTAATCTCCCTGACCAATATGATGCGGTCACGAAATACATGAATGTTTTAAGTCAAGAAAATTGAGGTTGGTTGAGTGATCATTGAAAACAGCAACGTTATTTTATCCGTCAAGGACTTAACTGCCGAGGTCGGTGGTGTTGAAATCCTTAAGGGACTCAGTTTAGAAATCAAGGCTGGCGAAATCCACGCCATCATGGGGCCAAATGGTTCTGGCAAAAGCACGTTCTCTAAAGTTTTGACCGGACACCCTGCCTACACCGTTACAGGCGGCGAAGTCTTTTTCAAAGGCCAAAACCTGTTTGACTTAGAGCCTCAGGATCGCGCCCGTGAAGGAATTTTTCTCTCTTTCCAATATCCGCTGGAAATTCCTGGGGTGAGCAATCTCGACTTTTTGCGGGTTGCCTATAACTCCAAACAAAAGCACAATGGACTCGAAGAAATTGATGCCTTTGACTTTGATGACTTGATTCGCGAAAAGTTGGAAATCGTCAAAATGAATCCTGCGTTTCTGGATCGCAGCGTCAATGAAGGTTTCTCCGGCGGCGAGAAAAAGCGCAACGAAATTCTGCAAATGGCGCTTCTAGAACCCACCCTCGCCATTCTGGACGAAACGGATTCTGGGTTGGATATTGACGCACTCAGAATTGTTGCCAATGGCGTGAATCAACTTACCAAACCCCACAATGCGGTTCTGATGATCACCCACTATCAGCGCCTGCTCGACTACATTGTGCCCGACTACATCCACGTTATGGAAGGCGGTCGAATTGTAACCACAGGCGGCAAAGAACTGGCTCTGGAACTGGAAGCACGCGGCTATGACTGGATTACTGACAGCGAACCTGTTGAAGTAGGTGCAAGATGAGCCTCCAAGTCACAAACCTCGAAGCAGAATTGAAAGAGCCAATGTCTTTAGTGAGTGAGGGCGATACTCCACGGGAGTCGCTCCGCGATCGCACCCGTTACCTCGCAAACCTCATCAAACAGCGCACCGTCGCAGCCAGATTAGACTGGCTTCAAAACATCAACGATCGCGGGGTCAACCTTCTGAGGGATCAAGTCCTCCCCAGTACCCGTGACGAAGACTGGCGCTTTACCGACTTGTCTGCGCTGTATCGCACGAGCTTTAAGCCCGCATCTGTTGCAACTGTCACCGCCGCAGACTTGGAAGCTTGGACAACCGCCGACCTCCCCGTCAGAGTGGTCTTTATTAATGGCTTTTTCTCTCCTGAACACTCAACGCTAGATGCACTGCCATCTGGGATAACGGTTCAAAATCTTGACTCAGCTAGTGCGATCGCCCAAGACTATCTGGCGAAACAGCAGGGAATGAACGAGGTCTTTACCGCCCTCAATACTGCCAGTTTCTATGATGGCGTGATGATTCAGGTTGGCAAAAATCAGGCCATTGAAACCCCCATTCATCTCCTATTTCTGACTGTTGCAGGTGCTGAACCCACAATAAGTTCTCCCCGCACGCTCGTCATTGCAGAAGCAGGAAGTTCTGCAACGCTGATTGAAGAATACGGAGCGATTGGCGAAGGAACGTACTGGACAAATGCTGTCACTGAAGTTTTTCTGGCTGACAATGCCCAACTGAAACACACCCGCACTCAGCGAGAGTCTGCGACAGCGTTTCACATTGGCAAAACGGCAGTTACTCAAGCCCGCGATAGTCGCTATGCCCTTACAAGTCTCAGCATTGGCGGACAACTTTCTCGGCATAACCCAGAGATTGTCTTGACGGGTATTCAAACTGAAACCCACTTTAACGGACTTAACCTTGCGGTTGAATCCCAGCTCAGTGACACCCATTCTCTGATTCACTTTGCCCAGCCTCACTGTATTGCCAAGCAGTTGCACAAGTGCATTGTGAATGACCGAGCACGGGCGGTTTTCAACGGCAGAATTGAGGTTCCACAGGCGGCTCAGCAAACCAACGCTGCTCAGCTTAGTCGCAATTTGCTTCTGTCTTCTAAGGCACGGGTGGATACGAAACCCCAGCTTGAAATTGTGGCAAATGATGTGAAGTGCGCCCACGGTGCTACGGTCAGTCAACTCGATGATGAGGAAATCTTTTATCTCCAAAGTCGCGGACTGGATCGTAAAGATGCCTGCGATATTCTTGTGAAAGGATTTGCGGCTGAAATTACCGAGAAGGTGCCTTCAGAGGAGCTGCGATCGCGCCTTTTGAGATCGATTTTGTCATTGATTAATCATTAAGGATTGTGAATGGAAGGAACCCGGCGATTGAAATCGCGGCTACAAGAACGATGTCCGCCTACGCGGACTAAGAGTAGGCGGACATCGTCAGTATGTTTAGATCCATAAATCTGAATTCAAAAAACTCTTTTTGGATTTTTAGAAATGACAAACATCATTGCACTAGCCCCCCCAGCCCGCGCCATTTTCCTCAAGTCGGGGAACCCGCCCACGGAAATGGCTTCCCAATTCTGGGGGGAGAAATCCAAACTCTCGGGTCATTTCTTCTCAGGACTGGCTACGTTGCATATACAAGTTGGACTTTTTCTAAACACCCTGCATTACCCCCCTCAATCCCCCTTATAAAGGGGGGAAGAATATGAACTGGCTCCCTCCCATTTATAGGGGGAGGGCTGGGGTGGGGTAGAATCCTCAAGCTTAGACTCATCAGTGATTTTAGGCTTGTGTATACACCGCAGCGATTCTGGAGAGTTCTGAACTCAAAGTCCCCCAGCATTGGGGGATTTAGGGGGCGAATGCAGAGTACTCAAGATTTCCCAAACAGTTAATTTGCTATGAAGTGAATTTCTTCTAGCTAATGACTCAATACTTTCTTAAAATGCTTCGGCGGAACCCACTATGATTACCACCCAAGAAAGAACTCTAGCTGATCAACTCCGTTTGGACTTCCCCATTTTGTATCAGGAAGTCAATGGTAAACCTTTGGTGTACCTTGACAACGCCGCCACCTCCCAAAAACCCCTTGCTGTCCTAGAAGCCATCCAACACTACTATCGCAGCGACAACGCCAACGTCCATCGCGGCGTGCATACGCTCAGCTCTCGCGCCACCGATGCCTACGAAGGCGCACGAGATAAAGTTACAGCCTTTGTCAACGCAGCATCCCGCCAAGAAATTATCTTCACCCGCAACGCCACTGAAGCGATTAACTTAGTGGCCTATGCTTGGGGACAAACTACCCTCCAACCTGGCGATGAAATCATCCTCTCCGTGATGGAACACCACAGCAACCTAGTACCCTGGCAAATCGTGGCCCAGCGTACCGGAGCCGTCCTGAAGTTTGTTGAACTCACCGAAACCCAAGAATTTGACCTCGATCAATTCCGATCGCTCATCTCCAATAAAACCAAACTAGTATCGGTGGTGCATGTTTCCAATACCTTGGGCTGCATCAACCCTGTAGAGGAGATTGTGGCGATCGCCCACCACCACGGCGCAAAAGTCCTAATCGACGCTTGCCAAAGTGCGCCCCACCTTCCCCTAGACGTACAGGCGATCGACTGTGATTGGCTGGTCGCCTCCGGTCATAAGATGTGTGCCCCAACGGGAATCGGTTTTCTTTACGGCAAACTCGATCTACTGCGTTCCATGCCGCCATTTTTGGGTGGAGGCGAGATGATTGTGGATGTGTTTTTAGACCACTCCACCTATGCAGATTTGCCCAACAAGTTTGAGGCGGGAACCCCTGCCATTGGAGAGGCGATCGCCCTGGGTGCTGCCGTTGACTATCTCACAAACATTGGCATGGACAAAATCCATGACTACGAGCAGGAATTGACCGCCCATCTGTTCCGTCGCCTAGCTGAAATTCCTGAGTTGACGATTCTTGGCCCCCAGCCGAAAGCCGATGGGAGCGGTCGCGCTGCTTTAGCTTCTTTTACGGCGGGTGAGGTTCATCCCCACGATCTGTCTACCATTTTGGATGATGCAGGGATTGCGATTCGGTCTGGACATCACTGTACGCAGCCGTTACATCGGATTTTGGATATCTCTTCTACGGCACGGGCTAGTCTGTATTTTTACAACACCCGCGAAGAGATTGATACGTTTGTGGCGGAGCTGAAAGAGGCGATCGCATTTTTTGGTTAGTTTTAGTTTGGCTGGGGAGTGAGATTGGCGATCGCATTTATCATTCGGCGGACGGTTGGATATTGGATGAATGTTCGGGATGGAGTTGGTCTTGTTCCCAGGAGAGGGGATTATTGCGAATGTAGTTCTGAATATAGAGTAGTGCGGTATTATCCCGAATGATGTGTTCGTAGTAGTTCCGTTGCCAAAGGGTACGCCCTGTATTATTTTGAATTTGGTTGATCCAACGAGTGGAAATAGATTTGAAATTTTGAACAATAGCCGCGATCGAACCGGATTTTGTGCCATTGGGTTGAATGGGCGTAGCAGGTTGATGCGGTAGGGGCGAAGCATTCGGTACAAATATTTCGGGTTGTTCCAATATTTTTTGTCCGAATGCTTCGCCCTTACAGGGTGTGTCGCCTGAGTTCTGTCTGAATGCTTCGCCCTTACGGGGTGTATCGGCATCTCCATTGGGTTGAATCGGCAATACATTTGGATCGGGGGTGGGCGACACATTCGGGTTGTGAGGGGGCGAAGCATTCGGATGATACATTTTGGATTGTTCCAATGTTTTTGGGCCGAATGCTTCGCCCCTACCGGATCTATCTTCATCTAGACTGCGATCGCCGCCTAACCATAAAATACCGTGGAGATGATTGGGCATGATAACGAACGCATCTAGGGTTATCTGGGAAAATCGATGGGGTAAACGCTGCCAACAGGCTTGAACCCAAAGCCCAGTGGCATTCAATTCCATCTGCCCAGCGACAACCTCGCCAAATAAGCATTGCCGTTGATAGGTACAAAGAGTGATGAAATAAGCTCCCGGAGCAGAATAGTCATATCCCCTTAACCGGATGGATCTCCGCTTGTGTTTGGCTGGGTTGTATTTCATGAGGGAGATGGAGTTTCAGCAATCCTTGCTAACTTGCGACGTTCAATTTCAGAAATGGGCAATAACAGCGTATCTTCAATTTCTTCGCGGACACTGCGGGTGACAGAACAGCTGCTATTGAGACAGTTGATCAGCAACAAGTTAGCTTCTAGGTATTGCTGTAACAACTTGCATTGAGTCGGAGTGAATGACCAATTGTGCCCAATATTACGATGTTTAATCATGGCATCTTTAAGTTGCTCAGTCCAATTTTGCGCCTGAGTTTGCCACCATTTTTTAGACGCCGATAAATTCTTTTCAAAATCGGGTAATTGAGCTTTAAGGTCTTGTAAAGTGGCTTGAAATTCAGGAGCTAGGGCTACAGCAAAAGTAAGGTCGAAGACTATCGCAAAGGTGAGGGCGAGTTTGAGAGAGCGGTCGAGGGCTAATTCAAGAGTGCGGGTGAGGTAGTAGTCGAGGGCGAGAGAGCGGTCAAGGAAGCAGTCGAGGGTGGGAGCGAGTTCAATAGCGGGTTCAAGGGCAAGGAGGAGGTAGATAGTGGGGGGTGTACAATACATAAAAAATGCTCGGACAGATGCAGCTTTATAGGGTGTATTGACAGCCTTTGTTTTTTGATGTGCCCATGCTAAAAACTGCTGCAAGAGATCGTCTTTCGGCATCAAGCTATCAATTTGCTTTTTCATACACTTCAATAAATTATCTGCACTTGGCAATATCTCTGTCACTAGCAGAAATACCTCGCGCCAGCGCTTTTCAGTCACCCATTTCGCCAAATTTTGTAAGGTTTCATCTTCAGACGAATAGGGGTTACAACTAGTCGCTATTTTTCGTGCAGTAAAATATTCATGAAATGTGAGATGAGAAAATGAGTAAATCCCCCATGCTCGTTCTACCAATAAACCATGCTGAGCTTCAATTGACTTCAGCACGGCTGCGCTATCAAGTTCCAGCTCTTGCTCCTCAGTGCGAGTTCCTGAAACACTTTCAATGAATGCTCTAATCTGTCTCTCTAAGTCTTTTTGCTTAAAAAAGTAATTGCCTGCCTTGAAGGTCTTCCAAGCAATCTGGCTCAGCATATCTTCCTTACGCTTGTGCGAGAGTCTTTTATAGGCTTGATCTCGTTCAATATTGCGCTTGGCATCCCATTTTTTGAGCAGAACAAAAATCCCTGCTTCATAAAGTTCAGAGCGATTTTCCGAAAAATCGCCAGAGTCCTCAAACCACCAACACAAAAGCGTCAATAGCAAGGGATTTGTCGCCAACTGCTGTACCCCTGGATTTTTCTTGAATTGTCGTAAAAAATGTTCGGTTTTAGTTGGATCTTTCAGCGCAAACCACTTCGTGACGAATACTGCAATTTGCTGATCGTCAAAATCTGCAACTTCAACCTCAGTAAAATGTTCAAGGGTAAATTCCTTTGCAGCAATACGGCAGGTAACGATAAACTGATTGCGATGGAACCGTTCTGAAAATCGCCGAATATCATCAACTACTCGTGTGCTATCCGTCTGACTAACTTCATCTAAGCCATCCAGTAAAAGCAAAACTCGTCCTTGATTCAAGAGCAGTTCTAACAATGCATCTGCATTATCCACTCCATTTTCTGACCATTGTTGAGCAATATAATCAAATAAATCTGGCTGCTGCTTTGTTTCAGTAAACTGCTTCAGCGTCACAAACACAGGCACTTGCTGCGGAAAAATTTGCCCCGTAATGCACTGAGTTGTGATGCGCTTTAGAAATATCGTCTTTCCTGCACCAGGCTTTCCCAAAACCACCAACCGAGGAAACTGCTCAACGACTTGTAATCCTGGCACACGTTCCTTTTGCTGCTTACTAGAGCCAGACCCCTTAAACTCTTCAAGATTGTACTGCTCCAAAAACTCAGCCTGTGAAATCCGACGCGATCCAGTGGGCTTTTGCAAAATATTGACATCGGTATAGATATCGCCCAACCCTATGGGGTGGCTCATATCCAGCACTTTCATCTCACCGAACTTATTCTTCAAAAAGGGCTGAAGCGTTTCCCGCACCTGCCGCACTAACTCATCAATATCAGTCTCTTTCCCAGGACTTGCTTCCTCATCTTCAGGCTCCGCGACTGCATCAGCCTGTAACCCCAACAACTCACAAATTTGTAGAAAAATATCCGCATCAATCGCCTTCCCTGCCAACAAACTCCAAACCGTTTGCCGTGAACACTGCGCTGCACCTGACACATATGTTTGCGTCCATTTCTTTAGCTTCATCTCAGCTTTGAAGCGCTGAATTCCCTGTGCAGATGCCCGGAGTGATCGTCTTGCCATAGATGAGCTGTGCTAAGCTTCTGTTTAACACTCATACTTTACATTAAAAAATTAAATTCATCAACTCTGACAACTCTGACAAGTTTAATGACTTTGACAAAACTGACAAGTTTGACATATAGCCAAACGCTAACTCTGACCTAAGCTTCAGCCCTTTGTTCCATACTCAAAATGTGAATTACCTCTAGGAGAACAACCCATGCAAACCGAAATTACCATAATCGTCATCCTGATGCTTGTGACGGTTTTTGCTCGTTTAGTTTTGGGGCAACCGCCTACCCCCAAGTCATGAGTCGTGACAATGCGATCGCCCTTCAGCGCAACGGGGCGATCGCACGTCCAATTTTGGTAAGTTAGAGCTTGGCGATCACTTCTAAGTTCTCGCCCAAAAATGCATACAAGACATCTCCATAATATAAACTAAGCCTGAAATTCTTGCTAGGAGACTAGTTCGAGTAAAAATTTCTCTTTTAGAGATCGCATAATTTTTCCTTGAAATTGAATTTTGAACGAAGAATGGAGGTTTCAGCCAGTGGGCAC
>JANLSD010000353.1:0-15790 GCA_031362245.1 Acaryochloridaceae cyanobacterium OTE_25_metabat_464
CTCGGTGCCTATTGTCATCACTATTTTAGGTAGCCCTACACAACCGATTGCACTAGGGTGGGTGATGCTAGCTGCGGTAGCGCTAGGATTGTTGTTTGGTGTGGCTTTGCAGTATTTATTGCGGGGTACAGGGGCACTGCGATCGCCCAAGCCCTCACGCATCAAACGTCCCAAAACCAAAACCTCGAAACAAAAGACTGCCACTCGCACCATTCGTTCCAGCGCCAACTCTAGCACCTCAGATTGGCACCAGCCTCCGGCTCAAGATTGGCATGATCGACCACAAAAGGCGGCAGCAGGGTATGACAGGCGATCGCCCCAAGACGACGAGGACGATGACCAGCCACAGCGATCGCGCTGGAGTCGTTTGTTTGAGACGGAGGAAGATGAACCCAAATATCCACGCCGAGAGGAGCGAGTGGTGGATGCGGACTATCGCGTGATTCGACCACCCAACCGTCCGTCTAAAGATCCTGAATGGGACGATGAATTTTTTGAAGACCGACGATAAGTAAGGGTTCTAAGCATGAAAAATGCCAAAAGCATGAGTTACTTTAAAACTCTGACACGAGCCATTCAACTTATTTTCAATGCAGCAACTTCTGATATTTCGGTCATATTATTAATTGAGCTTATCTCAGGCTTCGCACCAACATTAACCCTTTTGCTGACCAAGTATATTATTGATGACTTAACAAAAGTAGCTCAACCTAGCTTTGTAAATCCAATCAAAGGTGAAGTTACTGGCATCTATTTTCTTTTGTCAATCATGGTGGTGACTAGTATCATATCAAATGCATTTCCACCCCTTGTAAACATAATTTTTCCAACTATGGAAGATAAAGTTCAAGGGCACATAAAATATTTTTTAATGAAGAAAGTTTCTGATTTCAAAGATATTCTGATTTTTGAGTCCCCAGAAACACTAAATCAATTAAAGCTTGCTGAAAGAGGCACTCAAAACCTAAAAGAATTCTCATATCTTTTGATATCCAGTCTAAACGGATTTCTAAACTTTTTTCCGGCAGTGTTGGCTTCAGTCTTTATTTCTTGGTGGATTCCTATAGTAATTCTGTTGTCATCCATTCCTAAGCTTATAATAGAGCCGCGATATAGAGTTTTAAGTTGGAGTATTGAAGAAGTTCAGGCCGAATCTATTCGGCAATTAGATATCTATTACAATATTATTCTGTCTGAAATTTTTGCAAAAGAACTCCGAATTTTATCAATTCAGCCAGTTATTTTAGAAAAATGGGCTGCGCTATATAAAAAGACTTACGAAAAAATGTACCGTTTACGCTTGAAAGGCGGATTTTTTACGTTTGTGAGTTCTTGCTTTGAAGGATTGGGGGTTGCTATCCCATATTTTGTAATTGTGTCTGGCGTAATTAATCGTAGCTACACCATTGGAGATTTGGTTTTATTAAGTGGCTTGATATTGCAAGTTCGGGGTGGACTTAATATGTCAGTTGGAACGTTTAATCAGCTGTTCTCAAGCATTTTAAGTGTAAGACCCATTTTTCAGTTTTTAGATTTAGATCCAATATTAAATGATAAAAATATCTCTCATGATTCAAATAAATATACACAAGAAACTGGCATTGAAATTGAAGATCTTAATTTTTCCTATCCTGGTTCTAATCATTTAACACTCAAAAACATTAACCTCAAGGTAGCTCCAGGACAATTGGTTGTAATTGTGGGAGAAAATGGTTCTGGCAAATCAACGCTAGCAAAGCTCATCTGTCGGTTTTACGATCCGCAGACTGGCAGCATTGTATGGAATGGGCAAAATATTAATTCTTTACCCATCGACAGTCTACGCGCCAAGATGTCGGTTGTGTTCCAAGACTTTGCCCGTTTTCCAGCTTCTGTGAGAGAAAACATTGGCTGGGCCAATCTTGAAAAACTCAATGATGACGTTTTCATCAAAAGTTTACTGCTGAAGGTAAAGCTATTCAGATTCTTTGACCAGAACCACGAGGGTATGGATACCCTCCTCACAAAACTTTTTGATGGCGGTACCGATTTGTCAGGCGGGCAGTGGCAACGGATTGCGATCGCCAGAGCACTCTCCCGCATCGACACCACAGAACTACTGATCCTAGATGAGCCGACCGCCTCCATCGATCCTGAAAACGAGCACGATATCTATGCACTGATTCGCGAAATGTCAAAACACTGCACCACCCTTGTTGTTAGTCATCGACTGGGGATGGCGCGGTTTGCAGATCGTGTAGTGGTGCTGAATGACGGCAGGATTATTGAAGAAGGCACCCATGATGCGCTGATGCTTCAGGCTGGCAAGTACAGCGAAATGTTTAATAAGCAAATGAGCCAATACGTTTAGCGCGTGGTTGGTGTAGGCTTGCGCCCGGACTAAGGCAGTTCCTGAGCTGATGCGTGTGTCTTCAAGCTGGATCACAGCGAATTTCTACCAGAAACCCATCGGGGTCATAAAAATAAATCCCGCGTCCAGTAGGGCGTGTCACAGGGCCATGATCGATCAAAATCTGGTGATGGTGTAAAACCGCAACCGCTTGCTCAAAGGCTGCGGGTTCAATATCAAAGGCTAGGTGATTGGCACGAGTGAACTGCTGCTTGGGGTCAAGATTGGGTGGCGTGAGTTCCGGCTCCCAGAACAGGTCGAGAACCGTGCCATCAGGGGTAATGAAGTTGGCGACCTTGCCTTGGAGGACGAGCGATCGCAATGTCTCTGGCACCTCATCGCCAGTCAGCTCATGGAGTCCCAAGATCTCTCCGTAAAACCGCCGAGAAGCCCCCATATCTTTGACATTGAGGGCAATATGATGCACACGCCGGAGGGTGCCAAGGGGTAGCGTCATTTGAAGTGGAGACAAGAGCATAAAAAAACGCTGCCTCGGAAGTGATTGGGGCTTTAATGTTAAGCTTTTGTACTAATTATTCTATTAAACTCTCTTGCCCTATGCGAAAAGTGTTTGTCCTTGATACCAATGTTTTGCTACACGACCCTGGGGCACTGTTTCGGTTTGAGGACAATGACGTTATTCTGCCCATCACCATCATCGAAGAGCTGGATCGCTTCAAAAAACTGACGGAGATGACGGGACGCAATGCGCGGCAGGTCTCGCGATCGCTTGATGACCTGCGACGTCAGGGCCACTTAATTGACGGGATTACCTTAAGCAGCGGCGGCACCATCAAAGTGGCGTTGTGCCATCAAGAAACCCTCAAAGAGCTTCCGGTGGAGCTAGAGGGCGACCAAAATGACAATGCCATATTGGCAGTGGCCCTTGAGATCAAGCGTCAGGCCCAGTGTGATGTGGTCTTGGTCAGTAAAGACACCAATTTACGGATCAAAGCCGATGTCTTAGGTATTGCCGCTGAAGATTACGAAACCGACAAGGTAGACATTGGCGATCTCTACACTGGAACCGCAGAAGTCTACGTCAGTGCTGAAGACATTAATCTGCTCTTTAAGCATGGGGGGATTCCCCTCGAAGGCAACTTTTACCCCAATCAAGCCCTCACCCTCATTGATAGCGCCAACCCTTCCCATACGGCGTTGGCGATGGTGGATGGAGCGAGCGGCAAAATTGTACCCCTCCACAAACTGCCCCACAATGGCGTATCCAAAATCCAGTCCCGCAATCGTGAGCAGCAGTTTGCCCTAGAGTTGCTGATGAAGGACTCAATTTCCTTGGTGACGCTGGTGGGCAAGGCGGGGACGGGGAAGACATTGCTGGCGATCGCCGCTGGTCTCCACAAGGTCGCAGAGGAGCGCACCTACAGTCGTCTGCTGATTGCGCGCCCCGTGATTCCGATGGGCAAAGATTTAGGCTATTTACCAGGGGATATCAAGGAAAAACTCACCCCTTGGATGCAGCCACTGTACGATAACTTTGACCTCATCTTTGGCACCCAGGATGGTAGTGGTCAACCTGCCCACTGGCGGCACGGTCACGAAGAGCTGATGGAGCGGGGGCTTTTACAAATTGAGCCATTGACCTATATTCGAGGGCGCACCATTCCTAAACAGTTTTTAATTGTGGATGAAGCCCAAAACCTGACACCCCACGAAGTGAAGACCATTTTGACCCGTGCGGGAGAAGGCACCAAAATCATCCTCACAGGCGACCCTGACCAAATCGATAACCCCTACGTGGATGCCGCAAGCAATGGATTGACCTATGTGGTAGAACGGTTTAAGCAGGAAGCTTTAGCCGCTCATATTACGCTGTACCAAGGTGAACGCTCTGAGTTAGCCGATCGTGCTGCTGCCCTGCTTTAGCGTTACACCTTCCCCATCTCATTTGCCATGACGCTCAAACTCAATGAGCAACAAAGTGAAGCCGTTCGCCAGATGAAGCAATTTCTCGCCTCTGAAGCAGACTTATTTCTGCTTCAGGGCTTTGCGGGCACAGGTAAAACGACCACGATTCAATCCCTCATTCGTGACGCTCAATCCAAGCAAAAGAACTTCAAAGTTGCCTTTACCGCACCCACCAATAAGGCCGTCAAAGTTCTGTCGCGGATGGCAAGCGAGTGGAACCTGCGATCAGTGGATACGATGACCATTCATCAGCTCCTAGGGTTACAGCTCAAGCCCAGTCGGAATGGTGGGATGAAGCTAGAACCCAAAGGGATTGATTATCTCCCCCACTATGACCTTGTTGTGCTTGATGAAGCATCGATGGTCAATGAAGAGCTGTGGACGCACACCATGTTTGGGCTAGCCAATTGCTTCAGCGCAAAGTTGATCTGTATGGGGGATCCGGCCCAACTCCCCCCCGTCGGGGAAGAAGCCTCTCCGGTGTTTAGCATCGCTGACAAAGCCGAACTCACTGAAGTGGTGCGTCAGGCCCAGGATAATCCGGTTGCCACTGTCGTAGATCTGGCAAGGCAAGCGGTCTATGATCGATCAGTGGTCTTCCCCAAACAGTCCCAGCAGAATGGGCAGGAAGGTGTTTGGTGGGTTAAGCGTCAAGAATGGCTCCATCATTTGATTGCTGCCTTTAAGTCAGAAGGGTTTCAAACCGATGCTGACCATGTGCGAGCCTTAGCCTGGACCAATCGGGAATGTGATTGGCTCAACAATTATGTGCGCTCCAGTCTTTATGAACCCGATGTAGACCCGTTTGTGGAAGATGAATTGCTCATCGCCCGAGAGCCGATTTTTAGAGGCGATGAAATTGTGCTGCCGACATCAAGCGAATGCCGAGTAATCAGTGTGGAGCATGCCTTCCGAGATGGGTATCGGTGCTGGGATTTAGAAGTGATGTCCGATGAAGGGGGGCTGTACGACTTTCAGGTGCTGCATCGCAGTGAACGCGATCGCTATCTTCAATCCGTCTCTGAACTTGAGCAAAAGGCCCGTCAGCAATGGACTAAGCCGAACTGGAAAGTCTATTTTGAGTTCAAGCAGATTTTTGCATCTTTAGATTATGGATACGCCATTACAACCCACAAAAGTCAGGGCAGTACCTTTCAGAATGTGTTTGTTGTAGACCAAGATATTGACTGTAATCCAAACCGAGAAGAGGCGGCACAGTGTCGCTATGTGGCTTACTCCAGGGCTGCGAAACGATTATTCAATACCCTTTAATGAGTGCGCATCGGTCAGGGGTTGATGGGGAAGTAAACACACAGCCCAAAATCAGGGATGATATTCAAATCGTGCCCCATTTCAAGCACATTGACAAAACTCCACCTAGACACACGCCGTCTGAGATAATTTGCCAACCATCGTTTATGTTGTAAAAACCTATGAGATCTCGACGTAGAGCCTTAAAACGTATTGATTCGGGTACGCTTCTTGTGTATGTCCGCAACATTCTGCAAACCGTCATTACCCTTGCAAGTGCATCCCTCGGATTAATTGCAGCCCTTGCTTGGAATGAAGCCATTCGGGCCACCATGAAAAAAATTCTTGGTCCCGATGATAGTATCTCTGCACTCTACATTTATGCGATCTTTGCAACCGTTGTGGGGATTGTGGTGGTCTCGGTTCTGAGTTACCTGGCCTCTAAACTGGGGGGAGAAGCCGTCATTAACCGCGAAGCGGAAGGATGAATTCCATTAAACTTGGGGGGCGATCGCCCTTTTTGTACGACTGCGATCGCCCCACTCATGCTCCGTTTCAGGGTGATCGCCTACGCGCCAGCCACTTTCTCTTTGAACAATTTCCCAGCGCTAAACGCAGCCACGCTGGTTGCCGCAATGGTCATGGTTTCCCCAGTTTTGGGGTTACGTCCTTCTCTTTGAGCGCGATCGCGTTTCTCAAAGGCACCAAAGCCCACTAACGTCACCTTGTCACCACTGGCGACTGTCTCAATAATGGTCTCGATAATCGCGCTAAGAACTGCGTCAGCTTCTTTTTTTGTGACGTTTGCCTGAGCGGCGATCGCATCTACCAATTCACCTTTATTCATCGAATTTTCCTCACTACAACCTTGAGGATTGTATCGCAGCATGGTCAGATGTCAATCAAAAATCGTAAAATCATTTGTTTTTAGACCGGATTCCCAAGTAATGGGGCAGTGATGGGACTTTTTCACCCTCTGCAACTTGAGGCAAAATCAAGTCTCCGGCCTTAATATTCCACAGATAGGTGGATATACCGCCATCAATGGTCATAATGTCGCCTTTGACGCCTTTTTGGCGTAAAAGCTCCGCTGCACGCTTCAACGTGGCGCGATTTGAAGTGGCAATTAACAGTCGATTTGCGTTGCCCGCGTCATCAGGGTGAATCACCCCAAGCACATGGTATCGATTCATGGGGTCGCCCGCGAGGGCATAGGCGGGATGGTCTTGATAGGCATAGGAGACCAGTCCATTTTTGACACTGGCTTGGTTAAGGGGATAGCCACTCACGGGGCTGTAGTTTGAAATCGTGGCTTTGGCATTATCCCAAGTCAGCGCTTTGAGCTGAATGGTTTGATAATAGGGTTCTGCGGGTTTCTGGATTGGCCCATAGGGGCTACTACCAGCCGTGATCAGGGTTCCATTCAGCTTGATGGGGAAGGATAAACGCGTGCTGCTTTTGTAGTCTTCAAAGAAGGAGGCATTAATGATGGAGATCATCCCAGAAGGATGTTGCGTTTGATAAAGGGCACGAACGGCTGGAACCGTTAATCGTTTAAAGAATGGGCTGGAATCGTTTGTCTGGCTGGGATAATACAGCCCTTTGACGCCTTTGCGCTCAACATCACCCACCAGTTGATCGATTTGCATCTTATGGAGGTCTATGGTTTGCAGATAAACCATGTTGCCTTGTTCTAAGGAGATTTGATCGAGGGTTGCACCCTCTGCGTTAAATAAGCGCTGTGGTTCTGCGGTATTTGGTTTAGGCCGCTGTGCTATGCAGCCAATGCTACCCATCAACATACATCCACTGACGAAAATCCCCCCCAGGGCAATTTTGGGGGTTCTAGCTACTTTCAAGCGGTGATTTAACTTTTTCACGGGTAAATAAATCAAAATTTGCACCTTAGTTCAATGTCAGCTTGACCCACTAACCTGACATTCAATCTCTAAAATGTCCCAAGCGGTAGCGCTAATGAGAAATATTCATAGGTTCATAGCAGCTTAACAAACGAAAGATTAAAACTTTCACTTGCGATCAATTGGGGTATTATTTTGCGGAATGGAACACACTTATTACAGAAAGGGTTTTTCGGGCTAACGGCTCAAATCATCGGCGGCAGCAGTCTCGACTTTAGCATTGGTGATTCTTGACCATCCACTGCATTTAAATTTAGGTCTCACACTTTTCTCACAAATGGCAACAAGTGCATCATGTAATCCTGTTTTCCAATTGGTACACCAGCCATACGAAGAATGTCGTATGCCGTGACCAAATGAAAGTAGAAGTTTGGAATCAGAAAGTCATTCACATAGGCATTGCCAGACAGCTCAATATAAATGTCCTGACCGAGGTCGATTCGCGTAATCTCAGCTAGCTTTTCGTCTTCGACATTAATTCCCGAAAGAAGCCCCTCAGTATTCGCGATATGATTGTATGTCTGTGTAAGTGATGTGACTTCAGGATCTAGATTATTCGCAGGTTTACCGTCACACCACAAAGCAAAGTTGCGTGGTTGATTGCAGGCGAAAGCAATCTGTGTCCCGAGGGGAAGCATATCAGCTGCAATGCGTTCCTGAAGGAATAACTCACTACCATTAAAATGGGCTTGAGCTGACTTTAAAAGGTGCTCAAGAGTTTTCAAGCGGCTTTGGAAAAGGATTTGAATTGAACCTATATTCCGATTTTGCATTTTGCGATCTCTTGAGACTTATTTCATGAAGGTCTACTGGATTTAGGGAACAGTTTACAACCGAACATTGCCCATCACCCGCCACCGAAAGCCTTGAACATTGGCAGATAAGCTCTGGACGGTCGGTGGGCATTGGGTTCTTAGACCGTCAACGGACTCGGTAATGTCCCACACCTGTTGGTGCTTTTTGGCGCATCCTCATGAAGCCTTGATCTTAAGCTGCCGTCCCACATATCTGGGACATGACCGACTAGATACTGTAAGTATGGCGAAAGTCGTTCTCAGACAATATCAAATCGCATCGGGCAAATGATCTCAGCACCATCGATCGCCCTATCATCCGCAATCCCAAAGGCTCCGAGTTCAATATTGATCGCCTATCTCGGCTTGAGGACAAACTGGAGATTCATAATGGGTTAATCGCTATTGTGTATTCCGGTTTGTAGCAACAAAGTATGAATAGAAAACACTGGGATTGGTGAACTCAAAAAACCTTTTGCGTCGCGGGTCACTATGGAGTCTAATTTTTGAGAAACGGCACTAAAAATTTGAACAGCATCTTCAAAGTCTGACAAACCAGAGTTGAAGGCTGATTCTAAAACGACTCGATCAATAGGACAAATTGCCATAACGGTCAATGTGTCTGAGACGGCTTGCCGTGCTAATTCAACACTTTGAGTGCGCTTGCGAGAAATATAGAAAATATCTGTCAGTGTAGTGGCTGTGACATAACCCATAATTTTTCCTTCATCAATCTTTTTAAATAGAAGTTCTGCATCTTGAAAAAAAGGCTCTCGCTGCAACAGAAAATCTAGGACAATGTTAGTATCGATTAAAGCTTTCACTGAAAATATTTATCTACTCGCCGCCTGTCTAGCATAGCCGCCACTTCTTCATCGGTGGGTGCAGGTTGGTTCGTTTTTAATAAGCCTCGCATCCGTTGAACGGCGCTAGAACGCTCCGACGCGCTCACTGATGAATCTTGCAGAGATTCAATGATGGCGGTGACTAGCGCAAGGCGATCGCTGGGTGGCAGTTTGAAGACCTGTTCTTTAACTTCTTGTAGCAACATAGTCAATACCTAGGCTCGAAGGCTCAAGCTCTAGTATGAACGATTACATTGCTCATGAAAAGGGTGGAAAGCGGTAATCGACAGCGTGGCGATCACCCGATCGCCCTATCATCAGCAAGCTCAAAAGTTTTGGTGTCAGGAGTAAGTGCCACAGGTATCTTGCGATCGCCTACCTCAACTTGAGGACGCACTTAGGATTCATGGCTAGGTCATATCAGATATGATATAAAAATGAAATGGATGACATCAATAAACCCTTAGCTTGGTTGCATGGTGAGGTTAAGACACCGCCGTTTACACAGGAAGCACGAATAGAGGCGGGTGTGTTTCTTAGGCGTTTGCAACGGGGAGAAAGTCTTGGAATGCCTCATTCAAGGCCGATGCCGAGTATTGGTAAACACTGTCATGAGTTAAGAATTAGAGATGCAGGTCAAAATTGGAGGCTGATTTACCGCATTGACGAAGATGCAATTTTGATCCTTGAAGTCTTCAATAAGACGACTAGAGCCACGCCCATTAGCGTGATTGAGAACTGTAAAAAACGATTGAAGCTGTATGACACGGATATAGAGGGCTAATGTGATGGATGTAGCAAAAAAGGAGCGTTTAAAAGGTAAAGGTTGGAAGATCGGCTCAGTATCAGAGTTTTTAGAGCTTTCTCCAGAGGAATCGATCCTGGTTGAGATTAAATTAGCGCTCAGTCTTAATCTTAAGGAACGACGGAAAAGGTTGATGACTCAGGCGGAATTAGCTGAGAAAATTCACTCCAGCCAACCTCGTGTTGCAAAGGCTGAAAATGGGGATGATTCGGTTTCAATTGAACTATTAATTCGCGCAATGCTGGCAACGGGTGCAACGCCTCAAGATATAGGGCAAGTGATTGCTCAAGCAGGATAGTAGAATTTGGCAAACTGAGAGTATTGGTTTCCGATAGAGTTTCGCTCAAGCAACAACTGAGCATAGAGTAGGAAATCGCCACGCCATCGATTACCCGATCGCCCTACCATCCGCAAGCTCAAAGACTCGGTTTCAACATTGATCGCCTGCCTCAACTTTAGGATGTACTTGGGCTTTAAAGTCTCCCCACCACGCCAAATGGGGCAATTTATGCGGACTTTAGACGTGTTACGGGAATTTGCTCGACTTTTTCTGGGGCTTGTGCGCCCCTTGCTACAGCATGGACGGCATGAAGAATGTCGGCTGAGTAGTATCGATTACCGCAGTTATCGCACACGCCAATGGTCACGTCTTCAAGTATCACAAATCCATCTCGATGTTTGAAAGCTTCGCGCTTGACGGTTCGCGCTTGAACGGTACCTTCGCAAAATTTGCATGGGTATCCGTACATAACGTTAAACCCTGTTAAGCGTTTTTCACCCATTCAAGGGATAACTTTTTCTGTGATCGCATACAGTCTTGGAGATAGAGATTGATGAGGCTTTGATAGGGGATGCCCATTTCTTCGGATAGCCCCTTGAAATAATCCACTACGTCTTCTTCAAGACGAATGGTCACTTGCTTTTTCAGCTTTTTGAAGTATGGGTTCTGAACTGATTCTGAGAAGTCGTACTCGTCTTTCATGATTCTCATTGACTACAGGATTTCTTCAGCCAAAAGTTGACCGTTTACCCGTTCATATTCATCTTCAAGTAGCCACTCTTGGGCTGCTTGGTAACTGGAGTGGGTTACGACGAGTTTATAGTCAGACGAAGGGTTGAGAATACGGCAGGTACCGTCTTGATCGCCAACGAGCATCAAAATTTTGGGAGGGAAGATGATTGGATCGACCCAAAGTTCTAAGAATTGCCAGGTTTTAGCTTGTTCTACGAGGGCTGGTGCGTGGGATTGCATGATACTCACCTGTTGTTTTCACAATTTTGATCTCGCCGTAGTAAAGCGGGGTTTGGCTCCCGTCTGTTCTAATTATGTAACCGATTTGCTCTGAAAAGTAGAGTCCATAACGTTCGTAATCGTCCTCTTCGTCGTCTATTCCGGTTTGCTCACCGTTTGAGATGATTGCTTGCGTCACCCGTTTTAAGGTTTCGAGATCGTTGAATATGTGTGCTCGGCCTTCTTTGCGAAGCAGTCGTTGGACTTGGCGGGTATTGGGTAAGTGGCGATCAATGAGGCTAGGTCTAGAATCTGGGATGATTTTTCGGTCGATTCCACTCATGGATTGGACAAAGTAAGTATAACGAAAGTCGTTCTGAGAAAATATCAAATCGCATCGGAGAAACGATCGCAGCGCCATCGATAACCCGATCGCCCTACCACCCACAAGCTCAAAGACCCCAGTGCCTCTACCCTATGACGGCACTACTGCACGCAGTTCATCTTGGATAATGCGGCGCAAGGTTTCTTCGTCTAGGGGCTGCTTTGTTTTATGAAGGTATTCCCGCAAGGCTTCGTTCATAATGGTCTGATAGCCTTTGCCAGCGGCTTCGCTTCGTTCTCGAAAGGTTTCTAGTACGTCATCATCAATGTAAATTGTGATGCGGGTTTTGCCTGTTTGTGGAATAACAGCGCCCCGTTTTGCTTCACTGAAATCATATTCCGCTTTCATATTTAAGTCTCTCAGAACGAATGGCTTGACGAGCTGAAATCAGTCGAATGCGATCGCCACGTTCGGTGTAGATTACGACCAGCAAACGCCAGAGGTGATCCAGGCCAATGACTACAAATCGTTGTTCGCCTTGAGCTGTTGTGTCTTCCAAGGAAAGCGCGTTTGGATCGTATAAAACGGCTTCTGCATCTGAGAAACGCACCCCATGCTTTTCCAGATTGATTTTGGCTTTGTTCGGATCCCATTCGATTTATATGCATATATTATATGCACAAGAATGGGTGCTGGGTTATGTGGAGCGATCGCAGTAGATCCACGATGGGTCGAGTTCTGCAATGACTGGATCGCAGGGCTGTCGATTACCCGATCGCCCTATCATCAGCAACCTCAAAGGCTCCGGTTTCAACATTGATAGTCTGCCTCGACTTGAGGACGCACTTAGTTAAGAAACTACGCGGTCAAGTTCTTCGCGCAAAACTCGTCTTAGGGTTGATTCTAATGGCTCACGTTGTTGGGCAATATGTTGGCATAATGCTTCATTGATTAAGCTTTGATAGTTGCCACCACCTGCGGCATGAACCTGCTCCCGAAACCACGCCAGAACTTCATCATCTAAGCGAATGGTGATGCGAGTTTTACCTACGCCCATTGGCTCAACTGCGCCGCGTTTGCCTTGACTAAAATCGTACTCTTCTTCCATTGCCTATCCCTCTTCGTACTGTGTGCGTTCGTGACGCATGGCTTTTCGAGCTGAAATTAACCGGATTTCATTGCCACGCCAGGTATAGACCACCACAAGGACTCGACCTAAAGCATCGATTCCAATGGTGACGAACCGTTCTTCTTCAAATCGCTCATCGGTTAACGTGATTGCGAAATCATCTGAAAACGTGGTCACGGCATCAGCAAAGTCTATGCCGTGCTTGCTGAAATTAGCGGCGGCTTTTTCTTTATCCCATTGGTATGACATGATCTCATTATATGCACAATTGTACACCAACGATTCAGGTAGCCCTCCATCCTTTAGGTTCTTTCAGACTCCACGAACCAAAGTAATGAGCGACACAATCGCCAATCCGCACAACCCAGGACAAACGATCGCAGTGCCATCGCTTCCACGATCGCCCTAGCATGCGCCAGCTCAAAGGATACGGCTTCAAAAATGTCCATAATATGGATATTCTATGTACACTAGATAAATAGTAACTAGGTGTTGTATGACGATGCACGTCAATTTGTCTTCTGAAATGGAGACTTATATCAAAGGTAAGGTTGCCAGCGGTTTCTATGGCAATGCGACTGAGGTAATCCGCGACGCAATTCGGCGGATGCAGGCAGCGGAGAACCATATGCTTGAGTGGAAAGCGGCGATCGCTAGGGGTGAGGCACAGCTTGATCGGGGCGAGGGGGTGGCCTATACGCCAGAACTGATGGATAGCATTACACAGGCGGCGATTAATACGATGCACAACGGTCAAGCGATCAATCCCGATGTCCTCCCGTAAGCTCTCTCTAACGCTCTCTCCGGCAGCGCAGCAAGATCTGATCGACATTCTTCGCTATACGGGCGAAACGTGGGGGCAAGAGCAGTTGCTGATCTACCGCGATAAGCTAAATGATGCTTTGCTTTTGTTGGGGCGGAACCCATTGCTTGGGCATCGCAGCCCAGAACTACCGGAGACCCATCGCCTTTATTTTGTGGGTGTTCATGTGATTGTCTATCGGACACGCACGGAGTTAATCGAGGTTTTGCGTATTCTGCATCAGCGGATGAGTATTGCTAAGAATGTTTGATGGGGCGATCGCCGCTAGCCCTCTTCTGTTGTGTTCCTATATAGCGGATCCCCGCGCAGTACTCTCTTACGAGCAAGCGATCACAGCGCCATCAACTACCCGATCTCCCTATCGTCCGCAAGATCAAAGGCTCCGATTTCAATCTTGATCGCCACTATTTTTCTGTAGAGATTGCCTACCTCGACTTGAGGATTCACTTAGAATTTATAAATGTCAGCTTATGCCCTGATCGTCTCGAAAAAACAAAACTATGTTCAGATATGGTGTATCCTAGACAAAATGAGTCTTAGAAAGAAGGTAATTGGTTAATGGCAAGCTCAGGTATACCAGAATCACCAGACATGATGGTACGATTCATGCGCTCAGGGGAAGTCTTTACACCTAGCGCACCCATTGACAATCAGGCTTTATTTGCAGGAAGAGTTAATCAACTTAATAGACTTATTGGTGCGGTCAGTCAGCGTGGACAGCACGCGATTTTGTTTGGAGAAAGAGGTGTTGGCAAGACCTCCCTTGCAAATGTATTACTGAAGATTTTAAGAGGTTCCCAAGAGCATTTTAAGTCGGTTATTGTTAATTGCGATACTGAAGATAGATTCGATCAGCTGTGGTGCAAAATTTTTTTAGAACTTGAAAATACACAGACTCTAGACTTTGAACACCATCAAGTCAGTCCAGAATTTATTAGGGTTCGTCTTCAAAGACAAATAACGGGTTCAGCAATCATCATTATTGATGAGATGGATAGACTCAATCGTGATTCCTACTTTACAGCTTTGATGGCTGACACGATTAAAACACTTTCAGATCATTCTACGAATATAACGCTCATATTAGTAGGCGTTGCAAATTCTGTAGAGGAATTAATTGCAGAACATTTGTCAATCGAGAGGGCGCTCATTCAGATTCAAATGCCAAGAATGTCTTCTGATGAATTAGTCGAGATTCTACGCAAAGGTTTAGAGCTTTTGTCAATGACGATGGATCCAGAAGTAATGGATGTTATCGTATTCCTTTCTCAAGGTTTGCCAAATTATGTTCATCTATTAGCTTTATATGCTTCTCAGTCAGCAATACGAGAAAATAGCTCAAGTATTAATGTCACACATTTAACGAAGGCAATTAAACAAGCCTGTGAAAATGCTCAACATAGTATTATGAATGCCTATTCAACTTCAATTTCTAGCTCTAGGCAGGAAACTATATATCCCAAAGTTTTGCTAGCCTGTGCCTTGGCAAAAAAAGATGATACAGGCTGTTTTCGGGCAGTCGATGTTAGAGAGCCATTGTCAAGAATTTTAGGAAAAGAATACACTACAACTTCTGCTTTTAATCGACATCTTAATCAATTTTGTGAAGAATCGAGGGGTAGTGTGCTTGAGAAAAAAGGGGTTGAGCGACACTATCGATTTCGCTTTATTAATGCCATGATGCCGCCCTATATCATTATGGAAGGCTTAAGGACAGAAATGATTAATTTAGAACAATTCAAGCCTTGAAAACTTAACGGAAAAAGTGATTATAACGTTCTCAGTACGCCAAATTAATGGTCGCCAATCCGCACAGCCCAGAAGCAATGATCGCAGCGCTATCGATGACCCGATCACCCTATCATCCGCAAGCTCAAATGCTCCAGTTTCAGTATCGATCACCGGATCGCCTCCTTCAACTTGAGACCACTCTTGGGATTCATAAATCTCCCCGCCACGCCAAGCAAGGCAGTTTATGCCGATTTTAAGTGTGTTACGGGAATTTGCTCAATCTTTTCTGGGGCTTGTGCGCCTGTTGCCACGGCATGGACAGCATGAAGAATATTGGCTGAGTAGTATCGATTGCCGCAGTTATCGCATACGCCAATGGTCACGTCTTCAAGGATCACAAATCCATCTCAATGTTTGAAGGCTTCGTGCTTGAACGGTGCCTTCGCAAAATTCGCATGGGTATCCGTACATAACGTTAGACCCTGGTTGACTGACAAAAGTTGAATCTAAAAGCTCAAAAAGCTTGTGAGAATTGGATTATAAGCACTAGTCAGGGGCGAAGACAAAGGTATTAATCTGAAACTCAATCCGGTAGCGCCGTTTTTCATCTTGCTTTCGCGAC
>JANLSD010000370.1:0-2584 GCA_031362245.1 Acaryochloridaceae cyanobacterium OTE_25_metabat_464
GCCTCCAGAAGGTTCTCAATCAGCCAGATTTTTTCAAAGGTGCGCTTGCCCTTGGGGTCGGCATTGCGAATCCTGGGGTGGCTGCGGTGCTGCTGGCATCTAAAATGTTCAAGCATCCTGATAAGGCAGAGATTCATGCTAGACACAACTCGAAACCTGAGGAGTTTAGTAACAATCTGGAAAAAGGGCTAAAAACCATCGCGAAGCAAGCGATGAAGTCTGGCGCGTTGCCGTTGATGGCTGGGTTAGCCAATCCTTTGATGGCTCCTGTGGCATTGGCGAAACAGCTTGCTCCTTCTCATCAAGGGACAGAGAAAGAGAAGAAGAAGGAGTCTCAGTCATCGAGTTGGGCCGATAAAGCCAAGGGGTTTGCTTCGGGTCTATGGCATGGGGCCGAGAAGAACGCTCATAATGCGGTCAATAATGCACAGGCTTTTGCACAGAACCCCGCTGGATTTGCCAAACATCAGTTTCATCAAGCTGAAGTGAAGGCTGAACATTTAGCGTCTAACGCAGAGAGCTTTGCCCGTAACAGCTTTAAGCAAGCGCAACAGATGGGCACCCAAGCTAAAGAGTTTGGCTCACATCTGGTCGAACAAATTGCAAAGTCTCCAGAAGGCCAGGGTTGGCAAGCTGCGCGTCAGTTTACTGAAGCGATTCCTGGTTGGGTAGACAAAAACGTAGATGCAGCGACTCAATGGCGCGCAAACACTGTAAAAAATGCTGCTAATCAGCTTAAGGATATTCCGGTCTTGGGTAAGGCTGCGAGTGCCTATGCTTGGTTTGACAATAAGTCGGGTGAGTTTTCGAGTGGGGTGCTCAAGGGGGCGGGAGCTTTTGTGGGTGGTCTTGCCAATATGGTGACGCATCCGGTGGAGACGGTCTCGGGGATTTATTCTATGGCGGAGCATGTGCCGCTGATGGGTGGCCTGATTCCCAATCCGTTGAAGTTGGCTCATGCGACGACGGATATTTTGTTTGATGGGGCTGACCCTGGTAAGCGGCTGGAGACGGTGTTTAATGCTCAGAAGTCGTTTGAGGATGATAAGGCGTTTGGGAAGAATTTGGTAACGGGCTTTATTGAGCCTTACAAGAAGTCATGGTCTGAGGGGAAGTATTTGGAGGTGGCGGGCCGTGCATTTTTTGATGTGGGTTCGATGTTTGTGGGGGGCGGTGAGGCGAATGCGGTAGCGAAGGGGAGTAAGATTGCGGCGGAGGCGGAGAAGGCTGCTGAGATTGCTAATGTTGCAAGCAAGGCAGGGAAGGCCACCGAGGTG
The DNA here is from genome assembly GCA_031362245.1 of Acaryochloridaceae cyanobacterium OTE_25_metabat_464. Classification (GTDB taxonomy): domain Bacteria; phylum Cyanobacteriota; class Cyanobacteriia; order Thermosynechococcales; family Thermosynechococcaceae; genus JAAURS01. The sequence continues at coordinate 1,278 of JANLSD010000370.1, forward strand.
GTGAATGTTGTCAGCAAGGCAGACAAAGCTGCTGAGGTAGCTAGTGTTACTGGGAAGTCTACTGAGGTGGCTGGAAAAACGGGCAAAGTAACTAAGATTACTTCTGATACTTCTAAGGTAACAAAAGGTTCTGCCAAAGCTGCTGAGAAGATTGGGAAAGATACTAGCGAGCATTCACTATCTAAAGCTCTATCCAAAGAACAAAATGTTGAAAAGCTTAGCAGCCTAGACCCACGAGGTGGAATGCCTCTAACCGGAGTTTCCAAATTCGACGAGTTAGTTGTGGGTACAGAAAAATACGAACGCTGGGCTAAAGCTATGGAACGTAGGGGTGTCAAAGTATCTGAAACAGAACTTGTTCCTGGGAATGCAGCTAATGCCATACACGGCGCAATAGAGGTTGATCCTAAACAATTTACATATCTTGACCTTCTTCATGAATCACGCCATATTCGCCAGATTGAGAGAGCTGCTGAACAAGGTGTAACCATCAGCAAACAAGTGGTTCGTTCATGGTTTGAAAAAGGCGCATATGAGTATGAACTGAGATTGGGAGAAAAGCTTGGATTTTCTGAAGAATATATGAATTTTGCTAGAAGCCGCCTAAATGATTATTGGAGTCGAACCCTCCAGACAAAGTATAATATGAGTAAGAGCACTCGACAGCTTCTAAATAGTTTATGGCGTTAAGGAGAATAGTCAGCCATGCGATTTACATCCCATTACATCATTCGACCTACTGCTGAATTACTTGGAAAGCTAAGCAACTCTGACATTGAGATCGTAGAGACTTTAAATCAACCTGTTCTGTGGTCTAAAAAAGAAGGAGGAAAAACAAATTGGCAACCTTCTGAATATGTAGAGCAAGTAAAAATAGCTTTTTTATTAAATCTGTTTAAGAGTTACAGTGACAGTAAAATAGAAATTTTTCTCAATAAGATCTTCCAAGGAGGGAACCTAGACCTTAAGGTTTTTGATGAATTCTGGGAGGTTGAACGTTTCGAAGATATTGACGAAGCTTTTGAAGATGTTGAATCTCAGTTAGATATTGATAGTGTAAGCCGTTTAAACAATCTAGATTCTCAATTAGTTAAAGCTTGGCTTTCATATCTTTTGCCTAACTACGAGAAATTCAAAACTCCAAATATCATAGAAAATGCAGCCTAGATAAGTAGCCGACCATAATTAATTACACACTTTGTCAAAAACCTTGTCAAACTGAAGTAGCAGCGTTAGAGATATTCTGCCCATGCAGTTAATCCGTGAGATATTCCCAGATACGCTCCAATTGCTAAGACGAATCCATC
>JANLSD010000373.1:0-2711 GCA_031362245.1 Acaryochloridaceae cyanobacterium OTE_25_metabat_464
CCCCACGGATGAGGCGTTGGGGCATCTGAGTGGGCAACTGCCGTTCCCTGGGGTGTTGCTGAAGAGCTGGGAAGACCATATCCGGTATTTGAGGTTGGGCAACCGTGGATAGTCTACCCCTGCTAGAGCTATTTACTCGTCTTCGGGAAGCGGGTTTCCCCCTTGGCATTCCAGATTATGAAGCAGCGGTACGCTCTGTGCAGAAGGGTTACGGCTTGCCGGATCGGGCGGCTTTGGCTCGGCTGTGTCAAACGCTGTGGGTGCGATCGCCCGACGAACAACAATTGTTTGACTATTACTTTGAGCAACTCATTGGGAGCACCGCAGGATCTCCATTAGAAAAGATGGTGGACGGCGAGAGAACGAATGGCTCAAAGCATTATCCCGCCAAACGCATTGCCCTCTATGCTGGATTGATTGGGGCTTTAGTGATTGGAACTGGGGTTGTCCTGTGGCTCAATACACGACCGCAGCCGCAACCAATCCCAAACCTACCCACTCAAAATCCGGTTGCTCCTGCTCCACCTAAATCATCGAATCCATCCACCAATTGGATTTGGGTCATGCTGCTGATACTGGCACTCGGCGCTGGGACGTTATGGCTGGTCAAATTTTTGCTAAAGCGTCGCTCTACGCTTCAGCCGTTGCCGCCGGAGGCAGACATTCCTGATCGGAGCGCTAAGCTGGCTTCTGCGTTACTGCGTCAGACGAACGATACGGTTCAGGTGGCTCAGGCAGTGCAGCAATTGACGAATAAGGGGAAGAAGAATACGATTGATCGCTTTATTCTTTCAGGTGACTACCTGCCTGTCACCCAGCGGCAAATGAAACAAAGTTGGCGGCATCTACGCCGAATGGTGCGGAAAGGGCCAGCGACCGAATTAGATGTGGCGAGAACGGTGCAGCGAATTGCCCGCGATGGTATGTTGCTCAATCCGGTTCTGACTTCCCGACGCACCAATCGTACAGAATTAATCTTATTAATCGATCAAGACGGATCGATGGTGCCGTTTCATTCGCTTTCGGCACGATTGGTCGAGACGGCGCTACGGGGTGGGCGATTGGGGAAAGCTGGAGCTTACTATTTCCATAACTGTCCGATTGACTATCTTTACCATGACCCGATGCATCAAGAAGATGCACCCATTGAGGATGTGTTCAGGGGGTTTAATCGCGATCGCACGGTTGTGCTGATTTTTAGTGATGCTGGGGCGGCTCGGGGTGGGTTAAGCCTGGAGCGGGCGGCGCTGACCACAAAATTTTTGCAGCCGCTCCAACAACGGGTGCGCTATGTGGCTTGGCTCAATCCCATGCCTAAGTCTCGTTGGGCGACCAGCACTGTTAGAGAAATTGCCCATGCTGTGCCAATGTTTGAGGCAACTCGTCAGGGGTTGGATGAAGCAATTGATACTCTACGGGGTCGGCATCAACCTTTAGTAACACGGCTGGAGAGGGTGAAATGACGACAACGGCTGCTCCACCCAATGCTAAAGCTAGAGCTGCTATGCGACGGATTGAATCTTGGCGCAAACGTTTTGGGGATGGACATTTCTATTTGGCCTGCCATGCGTCATTGCCATTGGCGCTGACGCCGGATTTGTTGTACTGTCTATGGGCAAATTTTCAGCGCGATGTTCATGGTGAAGGGATTGAGATTCCCTGGATTGCGGTTGCTGACTTGATCTTGTCTAATCTCTGCAAAGAGGTGGGAAATGAACTTTATGAAATGGATGGGATGGTTCGAGACGCCCTGCTGAGTCAATTACAACAAGATGATCGCTTTGGGCCAGAGCGGGTGCGAGAATTGGCAGATTTTGTGATGGCGTATGTTGAGCAAGAACTCGAACATCCTGATATTGATACACGAGATCTTGCGAAAACTCAGAAGTTGAGGGCACTTGCCTACAAAGAACCCCACAAAGCGGCCCATGAAATTGCGTTGATGCTGACACAGTTAAATCTGAAGGAGAAAACTGAGTGGATTCGGATGGCAGCAATGCTGGACAGTCTTGCCGAGCCTCTAGCTGCCTATCAACCGTTACTGGATTACAGTCGGGCGATGGCGGACTTGGCACGGGGGAACTTAGAGGCTGCTACTGCCCAAATGAATCAAGCTGTTGATGCCAATCATCAAGTTTGGGTGGAGGGTGTTAACTTACCTATCCCCGATGTGCTCAATCCTAAGTTACCGCAGGAGATTGGGCCAGATGACACGCCAACACCTGTGCAAAAAAAGATTCCGTGGCCCATTGCGATCACGGGAGGAATGGTTGTCTCGCTATTGATGCTGCTGGGAGTGCAGTATGTATTGCGATCACCCACTTCCCCTGCCATTTCTGATCTTAAGAGACCTACCCCTTCTCCTGTAAACAACCCTTCAACTTCACCGACAATTCAACCCTCTCCTTCAACTTCGCCCTCAACTTTGAATGGAACGCCCTCACCTAGACCTGTAGCGCCTTCTCCTGTAAACAACCCTTTACCGCCCACAACTCAACTCTTTCCTTTAATTTCGCCCTCAACGGGTAGGGAGGGTAGATGGCCATTAACTAGATCTGTAACGTCTTCTCCTGTCCCCAACCCTTACATATCACCGACAATTCAACCCTCTCCTTCAACTTCGCCGACAATTCAACCCTCTCCTTCAACTTCGCCGACAATTCAACCCTCTCCTTCAACTTCGCCGACAATTCAACCCTCTCCTTCAACTT
>JANLSD010000375.1:0-2939 GCA_031362245.1 Acaryochloridaceae cyanobacterium OTE_25_metabat_464
AAATCTGTTTTAAGTACCTGCATCAACGGCATTGCGATGGTCACGTCTATGTTGTCGGGGGCTGTGCTATGGCCCCATGCGATTTTGATGTCTGGGAGAAACAGTTTAGTTTGATATTGGGGCGTTTACTCAGTTCACAAGGTGGATCCAAAACTGGTGCGGCGCTTTGTAGTTGCTGTGTGAGTTGGTATAACACGCTACTATTTTCAAAGCAAAATTAAAACATTCTGGGAAATTTTAGAGGAGACGAAGGGACTAGAGCAATAATATTTATGATTAAGAAACTTTAATAGGGTTGTCGCAAAACTCCTCTAACCAAGGGTGTTATGCGATAATCTGTCGCAATAGCCTACTTTAAGGGGGTGTTGAATGAAATTTTGTTAGGCAATACCAACCTACAAGGCGTTAGACGACATTTTGTCAGATAAACACCTAAATGGAGATGTTGGGCGACAATTTGTCGTATAAACAATAGTTAGCTCTCACTCCATCGGTTAAAGTAGAACTTAAAATTGCTGTCCTAAACAATAATGTCCGTTTATCTAATATCTTTCTAGAGTAAGCGTACTTAATCAAAGTCTTGCCATAATATACGGCGAATGTTTCAGAGCTTAAATAGCAAAACTAAGATAAGATCTACATATATAAAGTGCCTGTCAATATATCCCTGTGATAACCAAACTAACCTTAAGAAACTTTAAGAGCATTGATGAGCAAACCTACGAGTTTGCTCAATTTGATCTTCTAGTAGGGCGTAACAACAGTGGTAAAAGCACTATCCTACAAGCTTTAGCAATCTGGCAGTTTTGCATTGATGAATTTCGTCGAGTTAAGCGTCGGGGTAATACCGGAAAGCAAGTTGTTCTTCCTAACTTCACAGCGCTCCCTGTCCCAGAATTCAACCTGCTTTGGAGAGAAAAAACTGATCGGCGATATCCCAAAGTCGATGGTTCCAAAAAGCAAGAGTTTATCTTAGTAGAAATTGATGTTACTTGGATAACTGATACTCCTGAACCTAAGCAATGCTCATTCGGAGTCAGATTACGTTACAGTTCTCCTCAAACAATCTACGCTATTCCTGCGGAGGGATGGGAACGTTTTCGTGAGTTGGAAGGAAAGCCGGATCAATCAGACTCTCTTTTACCCATTATTGCTTATGTTCCACCTTTCTCTGGTTTAGAGCCTAACGAAGAGTGGCGAGATGATGGACCTTTACGCAAGCAGGTTGGTAAAGCCCAGCCAGGAAGCGTGCTAAGAAACCTTTTGCTTCGAGTTTGGGAGGAAAATCGAGAAGATTGGTCTGAGATCCAACGAGTTATTAAGCAATGGTTCAGTGTTGATTTAAAAGATCCTCAATATGAGAGAGGGATCGATACACAAATCATTTGTGAATATAGACAAGGAGAGAAATCTTATGACATTATTTCTGGAGGGAGTGGTTTTCATCAAACATTGACTCTCTTAGCATTCTTCTATGGATATAAGCCTACTACTATCTTGCTTGATGAACCTGATGCACATCTTCACGTTAATTTACAACGAGAAATTTTAGACTACTTTAAAAATCAGAAAGCACTTCAGAGAAACACTCAATTTCTTATCGCGACACATGCTGAAGAATTTATTCAAGGAGTTGATGTTCGCCAAATTATTTCGTTGCTTGATAAAGTCCCTAAACGAGTAGAATCAACTCCAGCTATTTTGACTGCGATGGCGGACGTTTCTAATTTTGAGATCACTCAACTTTCAGAGCTTTCTATACCGATACTTTTATATGTTGAAGGAGAAACTGATGAGCGTTTATTAAGAGCTTGGGCTACTGCTTTGAATATGCAAGTTCTCCTAAATCAGGTTTGCTTTCGCGTCATGCGAGGTGGCTCAAAAGAAAAAATGAAAGATGATAGTAAGCGTCACTTTGAGGGGATAAAACAAATCATTCCTTCTACAAAACGACTCGTATTATTTGATTATGATGAAGACGATACTTTCCATCCAGGAGATAATAATCCTGGGCTGTATGAATGGCAGCGTAAAAATATTGAAAATTACCTACTTGTGCCAGATGCGTGGATAAGAGCAGCTTTACAAAAAGTTAGTATTGGTGAAGATGATATTTTCTCATCTTCAATCAGAAAATTGATTGAGGATTTCTTCGCTGGTGAGAATCTTACTCTTCCACCAAGTCAATCTTGGAGAGATATTAAGGCAAACATCTTTCAACTTGTAAATGGTAAAAAGCTCTTATTTGAGAATCCAGACTCCCTTTTTCAGCGTCTTAAATCTTATGAGCTTCCGATACAATCAACGTCTGCATTAGAGTTGACTCGCGAAATAGTTGCAGCCAGTATGATTGCAGATGAAATTCACGAAGATGTCCATCAACTCTTTAATAAATTGAGTCAACTTTTAGTCTAGATGTATTGTTTAGATAGTTTTCTTGTAAGGGCAACGAGCTAACAATTTTGGTGCAGCGGATTGACCGAAATGGTTGGGATAGGATGCAAAGGTATCGGCAGCCACTGACCAGAGACGTTAGAATAACCTGAGTTCGGGTTAAGCGGAAGGGAGAAAGAACTCATTAATGTTGAGCGAGGGCTTTTTGGGCTGATGACAATAGGCAATCAGCCCACACACGATATTCACCAGACAATTGACCGGACTACGATGTCGTGAATGCTCGATTTCAGAGATGTTTTTGAGTTGGTCAATAATCGTCTCAATGATAGAACGCCTTGGTGGTGCAGAAAACTTTTTTGATTCTCATGATAAACAGCATGAACGATCAAAATAGAGGCTGAAACCTGATTGACTGACAAAAGTCCTGAAACCCTTATTCATCGGTCTTTAAGGCCAGCGATTGAAATCGCGCCTACAAGAACAAAGTCTGCCTACGCAGACTAAATATACCAAGGGTTCCAGCAATCCACGTAGGTGGATTT
>JANLSD010000379.1:0-13018 GCA_031362245.1 Acaryochloridaceae cyanobacterium OTE_25_metabat_464
CCCTCGTAGACTACAACCGCACAGGAGTTCCCCTTGCCGAAATCGTCTCCGAACCCGATATTCGCACAGGTCAAGAGGCGGCAGAATATGCCCAAGAAATGCGGCGCATTATGCGCTACATCGGCGCGTGCGATGGCAACATGCAAGAAGGCTCCCTACGATGTGACGTCAATATTTCCGTGCGGCCCGTGGGCCAAGAGAAATTTGGCACGAAGGTAGAGATCAAAAACATGAACTCCTTCAATGCCATTGGACGGGCGATCGATTACGAAATTGAGCGCCAAATCGAAACCATTGAATCCGGCGGCACCATCGTTCAAGAAACCCGCCTTTGGGAAGAAGGCGCTCAGCGCACTATTAGTATGCGCGCCAAAGAAGGAGCCAGCGACTATCGCTATTTCCCAGAACCTGATCTGACCCCCATTGAAGTCACCGCCGAGCAGTTGACTCGCTGGAAAAGCGAACTCCCCGAACTCCCCGCCCAAAAGCGCCATCGCTACGAAGCAGACCTAGGGCTTTCTGCCTACGATGTTCGCGTTTTGACCGATGATCGTGCAGTAGCAGAATACTTTGAGGCTGCTCTAGCGGCAGGTGCCCCTGCTAAGCAAGCGGCAAACTGGCTGATGAGCGATATTACAGGGTACTTGAACAGCGAGAAAAAGACGATCGCCAAAATCGCCCTCACCTCTGAAGCTTTTGCTGAGCTGCTGAACCTGATTGAAAGCAACACCATCAGCTCCAAAATTGCCAAAGACCTACTGCCCGAGTTGCTAACACAGGGTGGATCCCCAAAAGCGTTGATTGAGAAGAAGGGCCTAACCCAAATTTCAGATCCTTCTTCCCTAGAAGCGTTCATTGATGAGTTGTTGGTCGCCCATCCCACTGAATTAGAACAATACCGTGCAGGAAAAACCAAACTCCAGGGTTTCTTTGTAGGTCAGCTCATGAAGAAAACGGGTGGACGTGCAGAACCCAAGTTAGCCAACCAGCTCCTCATCAAAAAGCTTCAGGGTTAATCTAGAATCAAGCATTCGTAGGGGCGCAAGGCATTGCGCCCTTATTTTGGATGGTGGTTTTATTGATTGTGGACGGGTTGGATGCATCTTTTCTGGAGGAGGGCGAACACGTAGGTTCGCCCCTACGCCCTTGCTTTGCGCACCATTGCAATTAAGACTTGGTGGGCATCTTCGGAGTCGGTGAGCGATCGCTCAAAGGGCACCCGAATGGTAGTAGCCTCGCTGCCCAGCATCACATCGAGATCCATCCCCTCAGGATCGATCGCTTTCATCGTGGCAGCCGTGGCATTCTCGACTTGTCCATAAACTTGTGCATACATCAATACCGCTTCCCCATGATCGTCATTCATGTGGGTACAAATGCGTTGGCTTACTTCGGGGGTAATAGGGTCAGCCATAAAGTCTCCTAATGATTGATTGGGTAATACTCTGACGCTAGCCGCGCCCTGGAAGAAAGCTGCTGCTGAGCTTCTTAATCGCATTGCCTGCAATATCTTTATAGCCCAGCTTACCGCTGAGGATTTGACCAAACTTTTGCGTTGCAACAGGTCGCTTTACACCTAAGCGATATCCCACCCCAGGCAGTCGATAAAACACACCCGCAAGCCGCTGCGCCCACAACATATCAGCGCCCCACTCTTCAGCAATCACCTGGGTATAGTTTTCGAGGGCATTACCATCCCCAGATAACGCCTGATGAATTGCATCAGAAGCCTTCAGCCCACTAAACATAGAAGGCCGAATGCCCTCTGCGGTAAAGGGATCAACCACACAGGCGGCCTCACCCGCTAGGAGCGCATTTTGCGTATGCAGCTTTTGATCGCCATCCCAAAGACAAAGGGGATGACCAAACTGTTTGATCGACTTAAAATCGACCCCAAATATTTTGGAATATTCGGTCACGATTTCCCGTAAATTTTGGGGTTCGCCGCCGCGAAAGGTGCCAATGCCGATGGAATAACCATCGGCCTTCGGGAAGTTCCAGATGTAGCCATTTTTGACCATCCCAAACTCAAAGTGGGCCATGTGAGCGTTTTCAACGGTGGTCATAGCTTCGGCCTCTAATGCTCCGCCCATGCGACGCTTGCGGTCTTTAAAGCCCAGCCATTTTGCCATCGAGCCTTTGGCTCCATCGGCAGCAATGAGGTATCGTCCCTCCACTGGGCCATTCGCGGTATTGATCTGCCAGTGACTGCCCTTAAACTCAATGCCCATCACTTCCGTGCTCTCGCGCAGTTCCGCGCCCTGCTTTTGAGCTTGCTGAATCAAGAAATGATCAAAAATATCTCGCCGTACCATCCAGATCGGCTCGGCGGTTTTGAGTTCCGCCTCAACGGGATCCTTCATTTCCCAGGTATAGCGAATGGTGCTCACCTTGAGGGAAATGGCTGGGGAAAAGTCAAAGTCAAACCACTCTGCAACAATAGGCGAAACACCACCCCCGCAGGGTTTATAGCGTGGCAACGCTTCTTTCTCTAAAACAAGAACAGAGTGACCCTTTTTAGCAAGGTGATAGGCAGCAGTTCCACCAGCGGGGCCAGCACCGACAATGATGCAGTCATACATAATGCATTAGGTGTAAGGAGTGATTCGAGAATGCGGCAGTCAGTCCATACTCTTCCCCCTTTTACAAGGGGGGACTGAGGGGGGTAATGCAGGGTCTTCAGCGAGAATCCAACTTGTGTGTACACGGTAGCAGGAATAAAGGAGACTTCTGCCAAGCCGCTTAGACCGTCATGATCTCTTTTTCTTTCACAGCCAAGAGTTCATCGATTTTAGCGGTGTATTTATCCGTCAGTTTCTGAACCTTATCCTGTAAATCTTTAGACTCGTCTTCAGAAATTTCGCTGTTTTTGGCCTGCTTTCTCACCGCATCAATAGAGTCTCGACGAATGTTTCGCACCGAGACTTTACCCTCTTCGGCTAGCTTCGCCGCCATTTTGGTAAATTCTTTCCGTCGCTCTGTTGTCAGCGTTGGGATATTGAGACGGATGACGTTGCCGTCGTTGTTGGGCACCAACCCCACATCGGACATCGAAATAGCCTTTTCAATGGGGCCAAGCAGATTCCGCTCAAAGGGCTGAATGGCAATGGTGCCAGAATCTGGGGTGGAGATGGTGCAGACAGAGCGCAAGGGTGTATCAGCACCGTAATAGACGACGGTGATGCGATCGAGCAGGGAGGCATTGGCCCGCCCTGTGCGAATGGTGTTGAACGACCGTTGAGCTGACTCAACGGCCTTTTGCATATGGTCTTCAGTATCAGCTAACTTCACAGGAACCTCCTACCAGGGTGCCAATCGACTCACCCGTTAATGCTCGTCGAATATTATTGGGTACAGACAAATTAAACACCAAAATGGGGAGGTTGTTGTCTTTACACAGGGCGATCGCCGTACTGTCCATTACCCCTAGGTCATGGGTCAGCACATGGTGATAGGTCAAGGTCTTAAACCGTTTGGCATCGGGATTGAGTTTTGGGTCAGAGTCATAGATGCCGTCTACCTTCGTGGCCTTCATGATTACTTCCGCATCAATTTCAGCCGCTCGCAGCGCAGCAGCGGTATCCGTCGTAAAAAACGGGTTCCCAGAACCCGCTCCAAAGATCACAACCCGTCCTTTTTCAAGATGGCGAATGGCCTTTCGACGAATGTAGGGTTCTGCGACCTGCTGCATCGGAATTGCCGATTGCACACGAGTGGGGATGCCGGTTCGCTCCAGACAGTCTTGGAGGGTCATGGCGTTCATGACGGTGGCAATCATGCCGATATAGTCAGCAGTGGCGCGATCCATGCCAGCAGAGGCCCCTTTGACCCCTCTAAAAATGTTGCCGCCGCCAACAACAACGGCTATCTGGATACCCTGACGAGCGACATCCGCAATTTCATCGGCAACCTGCTGGACTACGGCGGGGTCAATGCCGTAGGGTAAGCTCCCCATGAGAGCTTCACCGCTGAGTTTCAACAAGACCCGCTGATACGTGTTTCCCATGCAGCGCTTCTGTTTGGCTCAAAATACTTCCCACTTAAGATAACAGGTTGCCAGCACTTTAGACTGTATTCTTATCGAAGCTTTCGAGATTTTGAAAAATATTTAAGTCCGTTTAAGTCCTTTAAGGAAAGCCTAGCCCATGAGCCTAACTCTCTATCTTCTCCGTCACGGGGAAACGGTCTATAGCCAATCAGGCGGCTTCTGCGGCGATCTTGACCCTGAGCTAACGGATGATGGTCTGCAAATGGCCCAAGCGTTTGCAGATCAATACAAGTCCCTCCATTGGAACGCGGTTTACGTTAGCCCGATGAAGCGAACGATCGCCACGGCAACCCCCCTCTGTCTATCCACAGGTCTAGAGATGCAGTTACGAGAAGGTTTAAAGGAAATTCGCTATGGTGAATGGGAAGGGCAAACCACAGAGGTTGTCAAAGTTCAATATGCCGATGACTACATGCGCTGGCTAACGGAACCTGCTTGGAACCCTCCCACCGGAGGCGAAACGGCGGTGCAAATTGCCAGTCGGGCTTCCCTCGTGATCTCCGAAATTGAGGAAAAATATAAAGAGGGGAATGTGTTGGTGGTTTCTCACAAGGCCACTATTCGCATCATGCTTTGTGGGCTATTGGGGATTGATTTGGGACGGTACCGCGATCGCATTAATACCCTCGTCGGCTCGATCAGCGTGGTGCGCTTTGAAGCCCACGGGCCGCTGCTGGAACGATTGGGAGATCGCGCTCATCTAGATCAGCGACTCCTAGCACTCCCAGGCACATAGAACTCTGACTCAGCACAATAATTCATTGACTAGCCACTTAATTTCTTAAGGAGACGCTGTAATGACGTTTACAGAAGAACTGAAAGCGACTTCTCAAGCAATGGTCGTAAAGGGCAAAGGTATTCTGGCTGCTGATGAAAGTTTTAGCACCGCCAACAAGCGCTTTCAAAAATTGGGCATCCCCCAGACAGTGGAGATGCGGCGCGCCTATCGCGAAATGCTGTTCACCGCACCGGGCATTGAATCGTTTTTCAGCGGCGTGATTTTGTTTGATGAAACCATTCATCAATCGACTGCGGATGGCATTCCGTTTACAAAAGTGCTGTCAGAGGCAGGAATCATTCCAGGGATCAAGCTAGACGCAGGGGCAAAGCCACTTGCAGGTAGCAGCCCAGAAGAACTGATCACAGAAGGTTTGGACGGACTGCGCGATCGCATTTCTGCGTACTATAGCCTCGGCGCTCGCTTCGCTAAGTGGCGCGCTGTGATTACCATTGGCAACACGATTCCCTCCAAGCACTGCATTGAAGCCAATGCCGATGCCCTTGCACGATACGCAGCCCTTTGCCAAGAAGGTGGACTGGTGCCCATCGTTGAGCCAGAAGTGCTGATGGATGGAGATCATACGCTATCTCAAAGCCTAGCGGTGCATCAACAGGTGCTCCATACCGTATTTGATCGGCTTTACCTGTACGGAATCCAGCTCGATCAAATGATTTTGAAACCCAGCATGGTGATTGCGGGGGTGGACTGTCCTCAGCAGGCCAGTGTGGAAGACGTGGCGCGGGCGACGGTGCAGTGTTTGTGCGATCGCGTTCCGGCCTCTGTTCCAGGCTGTGCCTTTCTGTCTGGTGGACAGAGCGATGAACTGGCAACCGCCCACCTCAACGCGATGAACAAGCTATTCAAAGGCCAATTGCCTTGGACATTAACTTTTTCCTATGGTCGCGCTTTGCAGCAGGTCGCTATGCAAACTTGGTTGGGACAATCAGCCAATGTTGCTGCGGCGCAAAAAGCGCTATTACATCGTGCGCACTTAAATAGCGCTGCGGCATCAGGAGAGTACAGCATTGAGCAGGAAGAGATGGTCAGTCATGCTTGAGCAATCTATCCATGTGATGACCTATCGTTAACCTAAATCCGACACAATCAGGATGCAAAATAAAAAATTTTCCCCATCGGTTCAGTCAACCTTACGTAGGGTATCAAGTTATGGTCGCCACGTCTTCAGTTCCAACACTTACAGCCATTACTGCATCTGGTAAAGCCCGATCAACCATAACAGCAGGAGACCTCCTCAGCACTGAAGAACTGCATAAAATCCATGCCTACTGGAACGCCTGTAATTACCTCGCGGTTGGCATGATTTACCTCCGCGAAAACCCGCTCCTAAAAGCGCCCCTCCAGCCAGAACATATCAAAAATCGCCTCTTAGGCCACTGGGGTTCAAGCCCTGGCATGTCCTTTACCTACGTTCACCTCAACCGCCTGATCAAAAAATACGACCTGAATCTGATCTTTCTGGCTGGCCCTGGTCATGGCGCTCCAGGCATTCTTGGCCCCGTATACCTAGAAGGAACCTACTCCGAAATCTACCCCGACAAAAGCGAAGACGAAGCAGGACTCAAGCGATTTTTTAAGCAGTTCTCTTTTCCTGGCGGCATTGGCAGTCACTGCACCCCAGAAACCCCTGGTTCCATTCATGAAGGCGGAGAGCTGGGCTACAGCATTTCCCACGCCTACGGAGCCGTGTTCGATAACCCTGACCTGATTTCCGTAGTGATGGTGGGGGATGGAGAAGCTGAAACTGGGCCGCTAGCAACGGCATGGCACTCTAATAAATTTCTAAACCCGATCCGAGATGGCGCAGTTCTGCCCATTCTGCACCTGAATGGCTACAAGATTAACAACCCGACGCTATTGGCCCGCATTAGCCACGAAGATCTCGAAAGCCTTTTTAAGGGCTATGGCTATACCCCCTATTTTGTGGAAGGGTCAGAGCCAGAGAGTATGCATCAGGCAATGGCCGCTACTCTAGAGCACTGCATTGCCGAAATTAAGCAGATTCAGGCAGAAGCTCGGAGCAGTGGGGCTGTTGACCTGCCCCGTTGGCCCATGATTATTCTGCGAAGTCCGAAGGGGTGGACGGGGCCAAAGGAAGTGGATGGTCATAAAGTTGAGGGATTTTGGCGATCGCATCAAGTCCCTCTTGCCAATATCCAAACCAATCCCGCTCACCTTCAGCTCCTAGAAAGCTGGATGCGCAGCTATAAGCCAGAGGAACTTTTCGACGAGACAGGACGGCTGATTGCTGAGTTGAGGGAACTGGCTCCAGAGGGCGATCGCCGCATGAGTGCCAACCCTCACGCCAATGGTGGGGTACTCCGCAAAGCGTTGAAAATGCCGGACTTCCGAGAGTATGCAGTTGAAGTTGCAGCTCCGGGCGCCACAGAAGTAGGCAACACCCTGCCCCTAGGCAATCTTTTGCGCGATATCATGGGCGGCAACATGAGCAATTTTCGCGTATTTGGGCCAGATGAAACAGCTTCTAATAAGCTCCAGGCCGTCTACGAAGTCAGCAAAAAAGTCTGGATGGCTGAATACTTCCCCGAAGATGCTGACGGAAGCGAACTGACCACCGACGGTCGCGTGATGGAAATGCTCAGCGAACATACCTTAGAGGGATGGCTAGAAGGCTACCTTCTCACGGGCCGTCACGGATTTTTCTCCACCTACGAAGCCTTTGTTCACATTATTGACTCTATGGTCAATCAGCACTGTAAGTGGCTGGAAATCTCCAGCCATATTGCTTGGCGATCGTCCATTTCTTCTCTGAACCTGCTGATTACGTCAACTGTCTGGCGGCAAGACCACAACGGCTTTACCCACCAAGATCCTGGCTTTTTGGATGTGGTGCTCAACAAAAGCCCCGATGTGGTGCGGGTCTATCTACCGCCCGATGCCAACACGCTCTTGTCCGTGGCAGACCACTGTCTTCGCAGCACCGATTACGTCAACGTGATTGTGTCGGATAAGCAGGTTCACTTGCAGTACCTTGATATGGATAGCGCCATCCAACACTGCACCAAAGGTTTGGGCATTTGGGGTTGGGCTAGCACCGATGAAGGTCAAGAACCAGATGTCGTGATGGCCTGTGCGGGGGATGTCCTCACCCAGGAAGCGTTAGCGGCAACCGTTCTCCTAAGGGAGCATTTCAGCGATCTTAAAATCCGGTTTATCAACGTCGTGGATCTCTTGGTGCTCCAGCCGGATACTGAACATCCCCACGGGCTATCTGACCGAGATTTTGATTCTCTCTTTACCCTAGACAAGCCCATCATTTTTAACTTTCACGGCTACCCTTGGCTAATCCATCGTCTGACCTACCGACGCACCAACCATCAAAACCTTCATGTACGCGGCTATAAGGAAAAGGGCAATATCAATACGCCGCTTGAGCTTGCCATTATTAACCAAGTGGATCGGTTCAGTCTGGCGATGGATGTGATTGACCGCGTGCCCAAGCTTAAGGTGGCAGGCGCTCATGCCAAGGAACAGTTTAAGAATCAGCAAATTGAGTGCCGCAACTACGCCAATGAATATGGCATTGACAAGCCAGAAATCGTCAACTGGAAGTGGCCTTACCAAACATAAACTCGTAGGGGCGCACCAGGTGTGCGCCCTTCCAAAGAACGCCGCCCAGTCAGACATTAGCCTGTTCTGAATTTGGAAACATGAAAATTTTAGTGCTTAATGCTGGTTCCAGTAGCCAAAAAAGCTGCCTTTACGATATTTCAGACTACGACATTCCAGACTCAGCGCTGCCCAGCATCCCACCTCAACCGCTGTGGGAAAGCTTCGTGGACTGGACGCATCATCCAGGCGTCTCAGAAGTCAAAATTACGACGGCAAATGGCATTGTGCTGAAGGAGGAAATCTCAACCCAAGCATTGTCAGAAGTCACTTCTCATGTTTTAGATACCCTATGGCAGGGAAAGACTCAGGTTATTGAAAATCTCTCAGCAATTAACGTCGTTGGACATCGCGTGGTGCACGGGGGGCAGCAGTACCGCAAGAGTGTTGTAGTGACGGCTGATGTTAAAAAGGCGATCGCCCACCTCGCCAGTTTTGCACCCCTCCACAATCCCATCAACCTAGAGGGCATCGAAACCATTGAAAAAGTCCTGCCAGATATCCCTCAGGTCGCAGCGTTCGACACGGCATTTCATGCCCAATTGTCCTTAGCCGCAGCGATCTATCCAGGACCCTACGCCTGGTTTGAGCAAGGCATTCGACGCTATGGCTTTCACGGCATCAGCCATCAATACTGCGCCCAACGCACGGCTCAGCTCATGGGGCGAAACCTTGAAGATTTACGCCTAATTGTGTGTCATTTGGGCAATGGATGTTCCCTTTCTGCCATCCGCAATGGTCATAGTGTGGATACCACAATGGGGTTTACGCCCTTGGACGGCCTGATGATGGGGACCCGATCAGGTGCGGTAGATCCAGGGATTTTGATTTATCTGCTGCGAAAAGAAGGCTACACCGCTGACCAATTAGAGCAGATCCTCAATAAAGAGTCTGGCCTAAAGGGGATTTCTGGGTTGTCTACTGACATGCGACAAATCACAGCAGAAGCGGCGGCTGGCCATACCCGTGCTCAGCTCGCCCTTGATATTTTTATCCATCGCCTGCGATCTAACCTAGGCGCAATGCTTACTAGCCTGGATCGTTTAGATGCTCTGGTCTTTACCGCTGGGATTGGGGAAAATTCTCCATTGATCCGGGCTGCTGCCTGCGAAGCTTTTAAGTTCTTAGGATTACAGCTTGATCCGGTCAAGAATGAAAATTATCCCGTCGATGTAGACGTTGCAGCCCCTAAGTCAGCGGTCAGCATATTTGTAATTCATACTCAGGAAGATTGGGCGATCGCCCAGGACTGCTGGCACCTTCTCCACCCACAAACAGGTACTGAACCATGAAAAGAGCATAGAAACCTTGATCTCTAAGTGTGTAACAGTTTCAAAAGTTCCTGTGCTTCGGTCTGGCAGAAGTGGCCCGTAGACTTGCACGGAATCGACAATAAAATGCGATCAAAGTGCTGTAGAGAGTGGCATGGCACTGAGAGGGTGAGGGCTAAGGGTTCATCGCAGACCATCAATATAAATGGCCCGCTCTCGTATTCGTGGTGGGAGGCATCCATGTCCTTAAGCTGCTTAAAGCAATAGTGTGCTAACACATATTCCGCATGAGCAAAGGTGATGTGTAGCTCGCTGGTTTTAACGTGGGGTGGGGTGTTGTGGTTTGTTGATCGAGGGGTTTGAGGTTGCCTGGGTTCTGGCTGGGGCGATCGCGGTCTTCCATACTGCGCAGCCTGGGGACGAGACGATGCACGAGATCGAGGCGTAGCCCCCACGGACTGCCTTGGTTCTGCACACCATTGCTTTAGGCAATCGTAGGCTTGATTAAACAGCTTCAGCTTTTCTTCTGCTTTGTGGCGCAGCCGAACGTTATGGACAAAGCGATCTGGATGCCAGACCATAACCAAATCTTTGTAGGCTTGCTTAATTTCATCGAACGTTGCGCTTTGATCTAGCTCTAATGCTCGGAAATGGGATTCACACTCATGCATTGTCAAACCAATGAGAGTTGGCATATCCCGTACATCGTAGCGATCAAGCCTGTTCAAAATCAATCAGATTTAGATAAGTTACTTAAACTATGTTCTAAGAATTGCCAATAAACATTGATTTTTGCAACATCTCCTTTTTCAATCCAGGAACTCCTCAGGTTGCCCTCAGCCCATTTTCAGGTTTA
The DNA here is from genome assembly GCA_031362245.1 of Acaryochloridaceae cyanobacterium OTE_25_metabat_464. Lineage (GTDB taxonomy): Bacteria > Cyanobacteriota > Cyanobacteriia > Thermosynechococcales > Thermosynechococcaceae > JAAURS01. The sequence goes on from JANLSD010000379.1 coordinate 10,605, forward strand.
CAGCCTAGGATTGAATTCAATAACCCCATAGGATTTCTTGTGCCATGATGCTGCGCCGTTTTGCCACTCCTCGTTTAGTTTTCTTAGGCTTGTCTGGCTTGGCCTTGCTTGCAATATTGACGAATGGCGCTCCCCACAGCTCATCTACGGCCAAAGCCGCCCAAGCTTTTCCTGACCCAGTGGCGAGCTTACCTACAGCATCAGGACAACAGACTGCTGTGTTTGCAGGGGGGTGTTTTTGGGGGATGGAGGGTGTTTTTGAACACCTTAAAGGGGTCTCCAACGTTGTGTCTGGCTATGCAGGCGGCAGCGCCCGTGATGCGGTCTATGAGAGGGTAGGGACGGGTCAGACTGGACATGCTGAGTCTGTACAAATTACCTACGATCCATCACAGATTTCCTACGGACAGTTGCTGAAGGTTTATTTTGCGGTCGCCCATGACCCAACTCAGCTTAATGAACAGGAGCCTGATTCGGGTACTCAGTATCGGTCGGCAATCTTTTTTAGGGATGCTTCTCAAAAGCGGGTGGCCCAAGCTTATATTAAGCAGCTTAATGGGGCTAAGGTTTTTAAGAAGGCGATCGCCACTCAGCTTTCTCCCCTAACCCAGTTTTACGCGGCGGAAGACTACCACCAAAACTTTCTCGCCCGAAATCCAAGTTATCCGTATATTGTGATGTTTGATATGCCCAAAGTTAAGGCGCTTCAAAAACAGTTTCCTGAACTGTATAAGCCCTAAGGGTAAGGTTTTGTGTGTTATTCTGCTTCGATCCAGCCCTTCATGGTTTCGACTGAAATGGCAACGAGCGGATTTTTGAAGACCGCCTCCAAGGCAATTTTTAGCGCTTCGGTGCCGCCGCCTTTAAGGGCGTTGAGTAGCCGAAATTTGAGGGTGGGGTTGCGTTTAAGTTCTTGGTGGAGGGTTTCAAAGGCTACCGTCTGATCTGGCTCTGTAACAATGATTGGGTTGCTCTGAGCCAGTTGTTCGAGGAGCCTCTGAATCTCTGCTGCGGATTCTGCTAGATTTTGTGGTGCTGCATCGTTGTATTGAGTGGCGTTTTGGTCGCCTTGAACCGTTTCGGCAAAGTTGCCAATGTTGGCTCCACGGAGGTCGTATTTAGGGGCTTCTGACATGGTTTTTGAGACTCGAAGGAGGAGGACGAGCAGGGTCACGATGTCGTTGGAGGTAAGCGATTCATTGAGCATTGACAATGCGGTGACGGCGTTGATCCGAACCTGTTCATTATCGTCGGTGAGGGCTTGGCAGAGTGGGGTGGTGGCTCTTTCGTCTCTCAGTCTGCCAAGGGCTAATGCAGATTCAGCTCTGACTTTTGTGCTGCGATCGCTCAATACGCTATGGCAGAGAGCATGAAAACGCATTTCTCTAAATTCGTTGGAAATGGGCACTTAGACTATTCCTCGCGCTAGTCTGCCATTTCTTGCCAGAGCGCATCAAGCACGGGTTGACCCAGCGGATGCTGAATTAAGGCTTTGACCAGTTGGATTGAGGTTGGGGTGAGGAATTGATGCAGGGTGTGTTTGAGTTCTGGCTGTTGCTGAAGGAGTTGAGCGATGAACTGGCGAATTTCAGGCGTTTGAGACTGCGTTTGATTGAGTTGAGTCAATAGCTGCTGAATTTTTGAACTAAACACGGCGATGGATTGACTCGCTTCGATATCTGAGTCGTCAGCGAGGTTTTGGGCGGTGTCGTTGGCAATTCGTCCTAAGGCGCTGGCTGCGCTAGCGCGAACTGCCTCGTTGGGGTCTTCTGATAAAAGTTTGCAGAGGGCTGGGATAGCGTTTTCGTCGCCGATTTTGGCTAGGGCTTTGGTAGCGTTTAGGCGGACTTGAGGGTCGCTATCGTTTAGGGCGTTGATTAGGTTGGGAACTTCTGTGTGGCTACCAATCACGCCCAATACCTCAGCCGATTGAGCGCGGATTTCAGGACTGTTATCCTTCAGTGTGTTGCTGAAGGTTTCGATGGTCATTTGTTTGTGCGCTAGGTTTTGAATCATGAAGTTAAAGACAGTCACTGTAGGCCGAATCGTTAAGGACAGATTCTAAATAAGTCTGAAAGTTGATTTCTTCAAGAGGCTGCATTCTAGAAATTCGTCGCCTGATTTCTTCAACTCTAGCAGCCAAACCTTAGAAGGTGTCATTTCTCAATCTATTCCAAGCCGATAGCCAGAACTGCGATCGCAAAGCAAAAGCCAATCTCTGAGTGGAGGGTTTGCGATTAGGCTTTTGCTGAGGTTGCAGGGGTTGTGCTGAGAACCTGATTGACTGACAAAAGTCCTGAAACCCTTATTCATCGGTCTTTAAGGCCAGCGATTGAAATCGCGCCTACAAGAACAAAGTCTGCCTACGCAGACTAAATATACCAAGGGTTCCAGCAATCCACGTAGGTGGATTT
>JANLSD010000395.1:0-11914 GCA_031362245.1 Acaryochloridaceae cyanobacterium OTE_25_metabat_464
CGGGCTTAATCAAGATATCGAAAGCATGGGTTGAAGTGTTGGGAGAGGACAGGGCTGTCATGGGTGCTCTGTGAGTTTGTGACGCTCGACGATCTTAGCGCATGGGGCTTTTGGCTACAAAGCGCGATCGCCTGGTTTTGCGTCAGAACATAAGGAGCGATCGCAATGCTCAGAATAAGCGATCGCATCCTTAGCTTAAGCATCTGGGACTAGGGCGATCACAGTGCTTTGATTGGGCGATCGCATCCTTAGTCCAAACACTTGGAAATAGGCGATCGCATTCTTTAAGTTGCTGGGATTAAGCCGATGCTATTCGGTTAAGGCTAAGATGTTTTGCACTCGCCTTCTTGCCCTAACGTTGAGGGTTTCTGAACTTAAAGATCCCCAGAATTGGGGAAATTAGGGGACGAGTACAAGATTTACTTCTCTTAACCGAAGAGTGCTCATGTCACTTCAAGCAAAGTTAGAGAAAAGAATTAAGTTTCTGAAACATCAGACTGGGGAATACCACTAGAAAGTAAAGGAGTTTTCCTCTCGACCAACGACCTTTGCTGTTTACTATGCTCAATGAGAAAGCAATCTCCATTAATATCTATTATCGCTTCTCCACCAATTAAATCATTAAGATTTTCTCCTAATGTAAACGCAGATCTTTGAATGACATCTTGGAGATCCTTCGTATCTATCCCAGCACCTTTGAGTTTTTGCTCTAGATTAAATACAGACTCAAGAGTTTCTATTTTGCGAGGAAGCGCTTCGATTTTTCCTTCAGTAGTGTAATTTCTATAAAAATATGCACAAGTATCCTTAATCAAAGAAAGGAAGAACTCTATTATCTTTGTCTCTCCAAAGACTTTTATCCATAAGCTCCCTGATTCTATTTTCGATATCCTTAGAGGAAAATCAGACTCCGAAACGCTCAACAGAGAACATAGTTCTGAATATATTTTTTGAAGAGCTACGGCCTTTGAAATGAAATCTCTATAAAGATAGTTAGATTCAAAAAACAGAGATAGTTCGCCAAGTCCTTCATAGTCAATATATTCATTATGAAGATTTAGAATGACTGACCTGATAGCTTCAGCCGATACATTGATTAATTTTTTCAGGCTTATAGATGATTCTATCAACGATAAGATTGAATCATCTGTATAGTCTTGAAGTACATTTTGGTATACTTCCTCAAACAATTCAATTTCTTTTTTGAGTAAATCTAGGGATCTCAGCTCCTGAGTCTCTTTTGATTTTTCATACTTTTGTATATCTTCACATAATTTTATTGTGGCTTTGAATATAGGTTGTTGTCTTATCTCTTTGATTTTACGTCTAACGGTTTCTATCTTGTTACAATATGAGTTGATCGAACTAATTAAATCGGTCGGATTATTTTTACTGTTTAAAAAAGTTTGACGACTCTCCTTGAGTCCTTCGTCGAACATTTTTATCTGAGAAATAAATTCAAGCAGGGGATTGTCTTGAGTTAGAGACTGATGTAAATCCACCAAAATATTTGCGAGAAAATGAGAATTCATGAATTGCTTTAGCGAAAGTTAGCTCGTCTATTCTAATATATGAATTTACAAATATCCCTATGTATCTAAATTTTTTCGCGGCTTTGCTAAAGGTTTTATGAGCGCTCATAAAACCTTTAGCATTATACAAGTCATAAAAATCTTGTAACTGGGAGATCGCTTTTTTTTGAGGTGCGATCGCCCTGCCAGTCGTGGAGCATTTGCAAAAGGCGATCGCCACCATAGCTAAAGAGAATGCGATCACCCTGTTTTGTTCTGCTGAATAGGGCGATCACAGTCAAACAGACTACGATAGGCGATCGCATCTAAGTTTTGCCAACCAACTGAGTTTCAGCAAGCTCAAAATGAAGAACAATCAGTTGATGCATTTTCAAGGGAAGTATTGCATCGGTTTTGCCGAGATCGTCGCTAAACTCAATCAAAAACGCATCAGGAGCCAATTCTTCAACAACAGTCCCAACCTGTCCGCGAGGCAGACCCTGCTCAGGCAAATCCTCAGCCAAGGCCACAACATCTAATAGTCGAATCGTACTGTTCATCGAGATTCCTCCCCTTAGAGAACATAGCAACTCGTCAACCTGGGAAAATCCTCATCCTTGCGAACAATCCAACCACTCCGAACCATCGCCCGTCTAACAGGTGTACTTATTGGGAAGTCTAACACGTACAACTGCCCATACTCGATTTCCTCAGTTGGAACCGCATCATAGCTTTGAGCCGCGCTCAACAAAGCATCTCGGAGAAATTCTGCATCTCCAGCCGTCAACCCAAGCGCCGCTGCAAACACACGAGCCTTATGTTGACCCCGCCGATGATTCGCATTTAAACAGTAGCCTCGGAGTTTTGCCATATCCACAAAGGCGCGATCAGCATTCGGTAACTTCATTCCAATCCCTAATCATCCCGCAACTTCATCCCCTTTGCTCATCTGCCAATCATAGCCCTGAAGAGAATGCGATCTCCCCGTTTTTCGTCCACCGCACTGAGCGATCGCAAATTCTCTACTCCGAAGTGCGATTGCCTACAATAGAAAGCTAACCTCCATAGGATCAAACCCTATGCCCCTTAAAGAACAACTCCTCCAAGCCATCGAGACATTGCCCAGCAACCGACTGCCAGAAGCCATCACCTTCATTCAATCCTTGCAAACCGAACCCTCCCTCACAACGGCTCAATCATTCCTCGCCCACCTCAAGACAATCGGCACTTGGTCAGGCGACGACCTCCAAGACTGCTTGGAAGTCGTCCAAAACTCACGCGGCAAAGCACAATTCGACCACAGTCCCAACCCCTTTGATTAATGTTTCTCCTCGACACCAACCACTGTAGCTACGCCATCCTGGGCAACACTGAAATACTTGATCGCCTTGCAAACCTTGGGAATGTGTCGATTTCAACCTACACCATCGTCAAAGGCGAATTGATCGACATGGCAGCGCGATCATAGCAGCGACAAGCTAACCTTGCCTTAGTTCAACGCTTTTTGCTTGGGCTGCACATTTACCCTATCGACCCAACCACCGCCGAAATTTATGGCAATCTCAAGGCAGCAGTCTTTGATCGCTACGCTCCAAAAGACAAAGCCCAACGCCGTAGAACCAACATCACACAATTGGGCATTGGTGAAAATGATCTGTGGATTGCCGCTGTTGCACTCCAGCATCAACTCACCTTACTCACGATAGATCGAGACTTTCTCCGTATTCAATCAGTTCAGCCATTCGACCTCGAATCTTGGGTCTAAAATTTGAAAACGCATAATCTGGATTGAGAAAACGGACGATCTCAGCAATCGCCTTTACAACATCATTGAACTAGATGTTGTCCTAGAAGCCCTGCGGCAAAGATGGCACGATCTCTTGAGCTTATTTCTGTGAGCGATCGCCCTGCCAGTCGTAGAGCATTTGCAAAGGCGATCGCCTTCAGCTTTAATCAAGCTGTCGCCCAGCCACGCTTGCGTTAAAATTGAGGCACAAGCCTTTGATGGTGCTCTTTGAATCTATGGCAGATCGTTCTATTACACCTGCAACCACACTCGAAGTGTTGCTTCATGAAATTGAAGCAACGCCCAAAGAATATTGGACAGATTTACTCGATACCTTACGCCAGTTTCGCCAGAAAATTCCATCCGCGACCATGCCAATCGTCAATATTGAGCAGGCCAGAAAAAATCAAGCCGCCGTTGACCTCCTAGATTCTTGGCTCGATGAAGAGCAAGATGCATCTGAACATCAACAGAATTGGGATTTTCTGCGAACCGCTCTCGATGAAGATCGTTTTTCAGATCATCCCCTATTCCCATGACTCGACTGATCATGCTGGATTCTGGCCCACTCGGAATAGTAACGAATCCCAAAGCCAAAGGTATTCCGCTTGCTTGTCAACAGTGGCTAAAATCCATCCTAAAACAAGGAGAACAGGTTGTCATTCCCGAAATAGCAGATTATGAAGTACGACGAGAGCTGCTTCGTGCAAACTTATTACAAAGTTTGAGCCGTCTCGACAACTTAAAACAAACTCTCGAATATATTCCAATTCAGACCGATACGATGTTATTAGCTGCTAGCCTTTGGGCAGAAGCAAGGCAAACCGGACAACCCACCGCAGACCCCAAGGCATTAGATGGGGATGTTATTCTGGCGGCTCAAGCCCGTCTTCTCTGTAACGACACAACAGAAGTGATAGTTGCAACCACTAACGTGGGTCATCTAAGCCGATTCATTGCCGCATTCGATTGGCAATCCATCAATTAAGCAGGTACTTATTGGAACGGGGTATTCCTAGCTCAAAAAGCTAGCCTTCGTCAAAACGGAAGAAAATGCGGACTCTTGGTGCGAATTGATCGCCCTACCAATCGTGGAGTCTTTGCAAAGGCGATAGCTACCATAGCCAAAGAGAATGCGATCAGCCTGTTTTTTGTCTGTCGAGCAGGGCGATCGCAAGTGCTTTTTTCTGAGGGGCGATCGCCCAAAAAATCCCCCCTGCAGAAAGAGTGCATCAGGGGGGAAATTGATTTCAATTCTGATTGAATAAACTGCTCCCGATCAGGGCACAAAGCCTTGCGCCCCTACAAAATAAGGGATTGGATTCAATCTAGAACTGCGATAAGGAGGCGTTTATGGCGGAGTTGGCAAGGTCAACATCAGTCAACCGTTCCGAACGAGTTGTGACTATTTGCTTTCAGAGAATTCCGCATCAATCACGTCATCTTCAGAGCCAGTGCTGCTGCTCGCAGATGCCTCAGGGCCACCGTCTGCGTCAGGTGCTGCCCCAGCCCCAGCTTGTTGGTACATGCTAGTGCCGATCGCATACAGCGCTTCCTGAAGTTCAGGGGTGATGGTCTTCATTTGCTCTGTGCTGTCAGCGGCGATCGCCTCTTCGAGGGACTTGATCAACCCTTCGATCTTCTCTTTGTCTGCTGCGGGAACCTTATCGGCAAACTCAGCAACCTGCTTGTTGGCTTGGTAAACCAGCGTATCGGCTTGGTTTTTGACCTCTACCTTTTCTTTGCGCTCACGGTCTGCATCGGCATTGGCTTCAGCATCCTTCACCATGCGATCGACTTCAGCGTCAGAGAGGGTTGAAGCACCCGTGATGCTGATGGACTGTTCCTTGCCGCTGCCCTTGTCCTTGGCGGTGACATTCAGAATACCGTTGGCATCAATGTCAAAGATCACTTCGATCTGAGGCACGCCGCGTTGAGCAGGAGGAATACCGTCAAGACGGAAGGTTCCCAAACTCTTGTTGCCGCTGGCGAGTTCGCGCTCCCCTTGAAGAACGTGAATTTCGACGTTGGTTTGACCATCCACTGCCGTTGAGAAGGTTTCGGACTTCTTGGTGGGGATGGTGGTGTTGCGGGTAATGAGCTTGGTCATCACGCCACCTAAGGTTTCGACACCCAGAGAGAGCGGGGTAACGTCAAGCAACAGAATGTCTTTGACTTCGCCCGCCAACACACCCGCCTGAATTGCAGCACCGACTGCCACCACTTCATCGGGATTCACCGTTTGGTTGGGTTCTTTGCCCAACACCTTACGCACCAACTCCTGTACCGCAGGAATCCGAGTAGAACCGCCCACTAGAACAATCTCGTCGAGGGCATTCTTGTCGATTTTGGCATCCCGCACTGCGTTCTCAACGGGGACGCGGCAGCGATCAATCAAATCGGCGCAGAGTTCTTCAAACTTAGCGCGGGTCAGGGTTGTATCCAAATGCTGAGGGCCGTCTTGGGTTGCCGTGATGAAGGGCAGGTTGATTTCAGCTTGAGTGACGCTGGATAGCTCAATCTTGGCTTTTTCTGCGGCTTCAGTGAGGCGTTGAAGGGCCTGACGATCCTTGCGGAGGTCAATGCCAGTAGACTTTTGGAAGTCAGAGGCTAGAAAATCGACAATTTTTTTGTCAAAGTCATCACCGCCCAAGTGACCGTCGCCGGAGGTGGACATTACCTCAAACACACCGTCGCCCACTTCTAGGATGGAGACGTCAAAGGTACCGCCGCCCAAGTCAAACACCAGAATGGTTTCGTTGCTCTTGCGGTCTAAGCCGTAGGCCAAAGAAGCAGCAGTGGGTTCGTTGATGATCCGCAACACTTCAATGCCTGCAATTTTGCCCGCATCTTTAGTGGCCTGACGCTGGGAGTCATTGAAGTAAGCAGGGACTGTGATCACAGCCTGGGTTACTTTTTCGCCGAGATACTTACTGGCATCATCGACGAGCTTCCGTAAAATCTGTGAAGAAATTTCTTCTGGAGAAAACTGTTTTTTCTCTGCGGGACAGTCAATTTTGATGCTGCCGCCAGAGTTCAACACTTTATAGGACACTTCGGTCATTTCAGTGCCGACTTCATCGACGCGGCGACCAATAAAGCGCTTTACCGAGTAAAACGTGTTTTCTGCGTTCATGACGGACTGACGCTTGGCAATTTGACCCACCAGGCGATCGCCATTTTTTGCAACGGCCACTACAGAAGGTGTTGTCCGAAACCCTTCAGCGTTTGCAATAACTGTGGGCTTACCGCCTTCCATCACTGCGACGCAGGAGTTTGTTGTACCTAAGTCAATTCCAACCACTTTTGCCATAAGACGTCTTCTCGCTCCTAATCCAAATTTAATCGGCGTTCCAACCTTAATGGGTCTCTCGCCTGCACTCTCCTTTATATAGTGGCGCTCTGGCGCAGAAATCTTAAGGCGTATTTACCGAACCTACCGTAATCGGTTGGGGGCTTCTGGCGACGTGCAGCCTGATAATCGAGACCATCAACCCCAGAACTGAGGCAAACGCGCAGGACTTGGAGCACTGTGCTAGTATTTTTAACAAAACTCTTTGTCAAGCTTCATATGGGCAAAGTTTTGGTTCTCAATGCTTCCTACGAGCCGCTGAACATTACAAGCTGGCGTCGTGCGATCGTTTTACTGCTCAAAGAAAAGGCAGAGCAAGTGGAGCATAACGGCAAATACGTTTATGCAGACCTGCCCCTGCCCACCGTGATTCGTCTACGGCAGTTTGTGCATTTACCCCACAAAGAAATTTCCCTGACGCGCCGCAATATCCTGAACCGCGACAGTCACACATGCCAATATTGTGGCTTCAGTGGTGATGACCTAACCCTAGACCACGTCATGCCAAAATCACGGAGTGGCGGTGATAGTTGGGAAAATATTGTAGCGGCCTGCATCAAATGCAATGTCAAAAAAGGGAACCGTACCCCCCAAGAAGCACGGATGCCCCTGCGTCAAAACCCAAGACGCCCCTTTAGCAGCCTTTACTTTGAAGTGAACAAACAGGTTCAGAATGGGGGCCATCAGGAGTGGCGCAAGTATATGATCGGGTTATGAAATGAAAATCCAACGCAGCACAGTAAATTCACGGACGAACTGAGGCACCCTATCATAGAGGAAGGGTGTGAATCTCTAAATTGGGTGTGACCGTGATTTTGTGATTGTGATTTAGCGTCAAGCCTCAATGATTAACCGTTTAAATTCTGAATACTCCTAAGCGTCCTATGGTGCCGAGTTCTTTATCGATTGTTGATGTCGAACCTCCTTTGGAATTACACCCCACGGAGCTGTTGCTGGGGGACAGTGAAAAAATGCTGTCTCGGGCTGGGCTGTCTCATTCAAGCCAGCGCGTTGCTGACAATCGTGGAGATGCCCTTGTCCGCGTCCTAGATAAGCACCGAGGCGAGCGGCATCTTGTCATTCTCCAAGACTTCCCAGACCCCGATGCCTTGGCCTCTGCTTGGGCCTATAAGCTGATTGCCGACCGCTTTGACATTCAGTCTGATATTGTCTATGGCGGTACTCTCAGCCACCAAGAAAATATTGCCCTAGTCAAGCTTACGGGTCTGCCCGTTCAACGCTGGAATTGCCCTACGGCAAAGGCGAAAGATTGGTCGGTTTATAAAGGCTGCATTCTGATTGATAATCAGGGTACCACCAGCCAGCTCATGCCCTTGGCTCAGCAGGCCCACGTCCCAATTTTGATTGTGATTGACCATCACAGCGCCCAAGATGATCTGCACGCCGAGTTTGTGGATATTCGCACCCACACCAGGGCCACGGCGACGATTATGACCCAGTATCTCCAGTCTGGGCTGCTGAGCTTGGACAATGGCACGAGCGAACATGTGAAGTGTGCCACAGCACTCATGCATGGGCTGAGATCTGACACAAACGGCCTACGTCAGGCTCAGGAAGAAGACTTTCTGGCAGCGGCCTACCTGAGTCGGTTCTATGACGCGCAGATGCTAAACACGGTGTTGCAGTCCACGCGCTCTAAGCAGGTGATGGACGTGATTGAGCGGGCGCTCAAGAACCGTTCCATTCAAAATAACGTCAGTATTGCTGGGGTGGGCTTTTTGCGCTATGACGATCGCGATGCCATTCCCCAAGCGGCAGATTTTCTGATTACCGAGGACAACATCCATACGGCGGTAGTCTACGGTATTGCCCATGATGAGGATGAGGAGCTAGAGCTGGTGGTGGGTTCCCTACGAACCACCAAAATCACCCTCGACCCCGATGAGTTTATCAAGGAAGCCTTTGGGCAAGACGCCCAAGGGAGGTTCTTTGGCGGTGGGCGATCGCTGGCGGGTGGATTTGAGATTCCCATGGGCTTTTTGTCGGGCCTTAACGAAAACTCCGAGTACGCCAAACTCAAATGGAGCGTCTTTGATACCCAGATCAAGCAAAAGCTGCTGCGCCTGATTAACCCCGAAGGCAGCATGATTCGGACGAACTAGTGAAACCTTCATGGAGAAACTGCTGCCTGTCTCTTGCTGTGCAGCATCTTTATGAGATAAGTTAACATTAGTTAATAAATGCAGCAAAAGTACATCCGGCCCCCATTCAGCCAGGAGGAATAAGATCTCGTGAATAATAAGCGGTGGAGAAATGCAGGACTTTACGTCCTTTTAGGGATTGTGGTCTTAGCTTTAGCAACGTCGTTTTTGGATAAACAGCCCGTTGCGAAAGAAAACTGGCGCTACAGCCAGCTCATTGAAGCAGTAGAGAAGCATCAAATTGAAAAAATAGGACTCACTGCTGACCGGAGCTTAGCCCAGGTTGTGACCGCTGACGGAACGCGGGTGCAGGTCAACCTCCCCCCTGACCCCCAGTTCATTGATATCCTGACCGAAAACAAGGTGGATATCAACGTGATACCCCCCAGTGACGAAGGGTTCTGGGTAAGAGCAGTTAGCACGTTCTTCGTTCCAGTTGCTCTCTTGGTGGGTCTTTTTGTCCTGTTCCGTCGCGCTCAGAATGGCCCTGGCAATCAGGCCATGAATTTTGGTAAGTCCAAAGCGCGGGTCCAAATGGAGCCACAAACTCAGATCACGTTTAATGACGTGGCAGGGATTGAGCAGGCCAAGCTGGAACTGAGCGAAGTCGTAGACTTTTTGAAAAATGCAGATCGCTTTACGGCTGTGGGGGCCAAAATTCCAAAGGGTGTTCTGCTCGTCGGCCCGCCTGGGACAGGCAAAACCCTTTTGGCGAAGGCGGTTGCAGGGGAAGCGGGTGTACCATTCTTCTCGATCTCTGGGTCTGAGTTTGTAGAAATGTTTGTGGGTGTGGGTGCATCCCGCGTCCGTGACCTTTTTGAGCAAGCCAAGGCCAACGCGCCCTGCATCGTCTTTATTGATGAAATTGATGCAGTAGGCCGTCAACGGGGCGCAGGTCTCGGCGGCGGTAACGATGAGCGTGAGCAAACCCTGAACCAACTCCTGACGGAAATGGACGGGTTTGAAGGCAATACGGGCATTATCATCATTGCGGCAACGAACCGTCCTGATGTGCTGGACTCCGCACTGCTCCGTCCCGGTCGCTTTGACCGTCAAGTGGTCGTTGATCGCCCTGACTACAAGGGGCGTCTGGAGATCCTCAATGTCCACTCTCGCGGTAAGACCTTGAGCAAGGACGTAGATCTAGAAAAGATTGCGCGTCGAACCCCAGGGTTCACGGGTGCAGATCTGTCTAACCTGCTCAACGAGTCTGCAATTCTTGCAGCGCGTCGCAACCTGACCGAAATCTCCATGGACGAAGTCAACGATGCGATCGACCGCATTATGGCTGGCCCAGAGAAGAAAGATCGCGCCATCAATGAAAAGCGCCAAATCTTGGTGGCCTATCATGAAGCTGGTCACGCTTTGGTGGGTGCGCTGATGCCAGATTACGATCCGGTTCAAAAAATTAGCATCATCCCTCGCGGGCGTGCGGGTGGTCTAACGTGGTTTACCCCCAATGAAGATCAGATGGAGTCTGGCCTTTACAGCCGCTCTTATCTCCAAAATCAAATGGCGGTTGCCTTGGGTGGTCGGATTGCTGAAGAGATTATCTTTGGCGAAGAGGAAGTGACTACTGGTGCTTCCAATGACCTTCAGCAGGTTGCCCGTGTAGCCCGTCAGATGGTGACGCGGTTTGGGATGAGCGATCGCCTTGGCCCTGTCGCCCTTGGTCGTCAGCAAGGCAACCCGTTCATGGGTCGCGACATCATGGCAGAGCGCGATTTCTCCGATGAGACGGCGGCTGCGATTGATGATGAAGTACGGAACTTGGTAGACCAAGCCTACCGTCGTGCCAAGGATGTGTTGGTCAAGAACAAGCCTGTTCTCGACAAGATTGCCAACATGCTAGTAGAGAAAGAAACCGTTGACTCTGAAGAGCTTCAGGGGATTCTGAACTCTAGCGATGTGACGATGGCGGCGATCGCCTAGATTAAAGCAAATAAACCTTAAAAGCCCAGCCGTTTACAAAAAGCGGCTGGGCTTTTGGATCTAGACTCAAAGCTAAGATTGATAAGAGGTCGCCCTTGAGCCTGAGAGACTTACCCCTTCGAGACGAATACCGCAGCGACATCTGTGACCTAGTGGCAGATTTTTATATTCCCTGCCTAGAACATGCTGCTGTCTATAGCCGAGCCGTTGGCTTCTTTTCAAGTACGTCAATGGCGACGCTTGCGCGGGGGCTAACAACATTTATTGGCACTTGTGGGAAAATGCGGCTCATCGCCTCGCCGCATCTCTCTCAAGAAGATGCAAAGGCGATTACTCAAGGACTTCAGGATCGTGAGGAAGCTATCGCTACATCGGTTGTGCGGGAGCTAGAACAAGCATTTGATGAAGTGGTGTGCGATCGCCTTGCCTGTCTTGCTTGGCTTTTAGGGCAGGGTATTTTGGAGATTAAGTTAGCGATACCCAAAGATTTGAGCAGCCGAGGCATCTATCACGAAAAGCTGGGGCTGTTTACTGATGAGCAGGGCAACATCGTTGCGTTTACAGGTTCTGCCAATGAAAGTTCGAGCGCTTTGGTCGATAACTTTGAATGTATTGATGTGTACTCATCTTGGGAATCTGGCGTTCAGCAGCGGGTGCAGCGCAAAGCCGAACATTTTGAGCGGCTGTGGAGTAACGGAACGTCCAATGTGGAGGTGATCGAATTTCCAGAGGCGGCGCGGCGATCGCTCCTCAAGTTTCGACCAGAACGCCCACCCACCCGTGAACCCAAGGTGGCGACAAAGCCTGCGAATTACCACGTCCAGAAATTGACTGATATAGCTACCCCAGCTCTAACGGGCATTCCGATCCTTCCCCAGGCAATGGTTCTGCGACCCTACCAAGTTCAGGCGATCGCCAACTGGTTTGCCAACAATGGGCGTGGCACGCTGAAGATGGCGACGGGGAGTGGGAAGACGATTACGGCACTGGCGATCGCCACCGAACTCTACCGCACCCAGTCCCTTCAGGTACTCATCATTGTTTGTCCCTATCGGCATCTGGTGACGCAGTGGGCTAAGGAATGTAGGCGGTTTGGCCTTAATCCCATTTTGGCCTTTGAAAACGTTAAGGCATGGCAAGGGCAGCTCTCTAGCCAACTCTATAGCCTTCG
>JANLSD010000418.1:0-2637 GCA_031362245.1 Acaryochloridaceae cyanobacterium OTE_25_metabat_464
CAGATTGCGATCGCATGGCTCTTGCACCAAGCCCAAGTCATCGTCATTCCCAAATCCAGCACCATTGCCCACGTTGAGCAAAACTACGCAGCGCTAAATCTTCAGCTCAGCACCAAGGACTTGGCCTATCTCGATGATGCATTCCCAGCACCACAAAAAAAAGCGGCGCTTCAGATGCTGTAGCGGTGGGCTGCTAGACAACCCCACGAGAATTGTGGCTTAACACAACCCCAGCAAAGATCCGAGAACAACCCCAATGGCAACGCCCGCTAATCCCCCAGCCGCAGTAGGGAGAAAAGACCAGTCTGAGTGATGTATGTGGGCAGCAGAGGTAGAGGGGTGAGAGATTATAAATTCTGTGGAAGCTTGGATATCAGTGGCTTGAGCGTTCATATCACCTATTTCCCTGAGGTTGAATTGTCTTTAACTATCGACGATCGTTAAATCTACTTCAGTGATGATTCCCACCTAAACACTGTGATCTGAACTTCAAGCTGCACTAATGTAAGCCGTGGCACTACTCGCTATCCCAGATAAGCTTTTTTCACCCGTTCATCTTCTAGCAGGTCAGCCGCAACCCCTGAAAGCGTGATTTGCCCAGCTTCTAAAACGTAGCCTCGGTCAGCCGTTTGAAGGGCGAGGTTTGCATTTTGTTCCACCAACAGCAGCGTAATGCCCGCCTCCCGTAATTGCCGAATAATAGCAAAAATCTCCAACACGATCGCCGGAGCCAATCCCAAGCTGGGTTCGTCCAACAGCAGGAGCTTTGGACGACTCATCAGAGCACGGGCGATCGCTAGCATTTGTTGCTCGCCACCGCTGAGGGTGCCTGCAATCTGGTTACGGCGTTCGGCAAGGCGGGGGAAAGTGAGGAATTGTTGTTCTAGATCGGATTTGATGCCAAGACGGTCTGTGCGGGAATAGGACCCAAGTTTTAAATTATCTAAGACGGTTTGGCGGGTCAAAATCCGGCGACCCTCTGGGCTATGGGCCATCCCCAGCTTCACCATCTCATGGGCACCCCTAGGGAGAATACTTTGCCCCGCGTAGTTAATCTGACCATCCCGTACCGGAATCATGCGTGAGATGGCGCGCAGGGTCGTACTTTTGCCCGCCCCATTGGCTCCAATCAAGGTGACGACTTCACCGGGATAAATGTCTAGGTCAATCGATTGCAGTGCTTGGATGCCACCGTAATTTACACTCAGCTTTTGGAGGGAGAGCAGAGGAGAGGTGTTCATAAAATCCATTTTTGGATGGGGCAACGGCAGATTCACTATAAACCGAAGCGCTGCCGGCAAGAGACATCGCCAAAGCCGAAGCTGTTTAAAGTTTGGGAATCCTAGGGTTTAGGGCGAGGGCTTCTCCCCAGCACGGTCATAAACTTTTTCCCATTAAACGTTAGATGAGTCTTCTTCCGCACCACTATAAAACCCTTGGGCTTACGCCTGGTGCGTCTTTAGACGACGTTAAGCAAGCCTATCGAACTCTGGCAAAGCAATGGCATCCAGACTGTTTTCTCAATGATCCCGCCTTGCAACAGGAGGCTGAAGAACGCTTTAAACAAATCAGCGAAGCTTACGAAGTTTTAAAAAATGAAATACCAAATCCCGACGCATTGATGGGTGGAGCGCGTTCTGCTAGGTCTAAAACGACCCGTAGGCCCATGAATCCAGAGGATTATTACGAAAGTGGAGCGGCTCATGTCAAGGATGGGCTGTATGAAGAGGCAATCGCCGATTTCACCCACGCCATCCGCTTAAATCCTTACTATGGCGAAGCCTACCGCTTCCGAGGTCATGTCAATTCGCTACTCGGGTTTGAACTCAGAGCAGAGTCCGATTTAGAAAAGGCTGCATTTCTCCTGGGTACAGCGGCACAGCTTTGGACGCAAAGTAGGACTTCGACGCCAGACAATCCAGCTCAAGCGTCTACTCCTGATACAGTTAAACCCACTTCATCGCCCTGTGTACATCATCCTGGGCCTTGGCGCTGTACTCAAACCTTCGGGGATGGCCTAGGGGAAGTGAGGGCGATCGCCCTCAGCCGAGACAACAAGTGTTTGGCCATTGGCAGTACCGATCATAGGATTCATCTCTACAATCTGCGAAACGGTAGGCTGATGTGTCATCTGTCAGGCCATACCCAAGCCATTTCGTCGGTTGCCTTTAGTCTGGATGGACAGCTATTGGTGAGTGCCAGTCAAGACCACACTATTAAGATTTGGCATATCGCCAGTGGATCTTTGCTCAAAACCCTCGCGGGGCACACTGGGGGTGTTACGGCGATCGCCCTCAGCCCCGATCGTCAGTTTGTGGTGAGTGGCAGCTTGGATGGCTCAGTCAGGTTTTGGCAGGCCAATTCTGGGGAATTACTCCATAACCGTTATGGGCAAGCTGAACCCATTCATTCCGTGGCAATCAGCCCCGATGGAAGTACTGCTTTTGCAGGGGGAGATGGCAAAACCCTGAAGCTCTACCACGTCAAAACGGGGGAGTTCCTTCGGGCCTTGCCCATGCAGCCTGAGGGTATTATGGCGATCGCCCTTGCGCCCGATGGTAGACATGCCATTACCGCAGGTTCGGAGGGCGCACTCAGACGGTGGTTAATCGAAACAGGCCGCTCTGAGCAGGCAAT
>JANLSD010000080.1:0-3328 GCA_031362245.1 Acaryochloridaceae cyanobacterium OTE_25_metabat_464
TGGGATTGCGTTATGGGATAGGTCAGGAGGAAGGACGGTCATTGGTAGAGATTGGTCGGATCATAGGAGTCAGCAAACAACGAGTAAAGCAGATTGAGGACAAGGCCATGAAATCAGCGCGAAAAGCCGCACAGCAAGCGCAGCTATCGGCATGAGGGCAAGCGCTTGAGCGATCGCGAATCGAAAGCTCTGGTGATGGCGATCGCCCTTCTTCCGCATCAACTCAAGCCCCGCCCCAGCAAAATGATCGCCATCGTGTCAGCCAGCACCCGCCAAGGCTTATGCAAATCTGCGGCATAGCGACGAATGGGTGCCGTTTTCCTGCGGTGGGAACTGTTGCCGGAAGCTGGGGTTTTGCGTGGGTTGGGTTGGGGTTTGTTGTCGAGGTAGTCGGGAACAGAGGAGATTAGATGCGACTTCAGGACATGGAAAAATCTGTAATATCAGACATTTCGTAGTAGCCAAACATTCTCTTTTGCCAAATATTTTCCTTTTAACCCACCAGAGACATCAGAGCTTAGAAGGAGAGTTAAATTGTAACTATCTTTATAGTGCTGATTTATTTCCTCATCGCTAATTGAAAAAGGAGGCCCTTCCATCAACGCTTGGTTATATTCAAAACAAATGAGTAGCTGCGGCGCTTTAGCCGTAATCTCCATTAAGTGTGCCGTATAACGATGGCGCATTTCTTCAGGAAGCGCAACTAAAGCAGCTCGGTCATAAATAGCATCGACTGGGCCAAGCATTTTGTCAGACAAGTGGAAAATATTGCCTACAAAAATATCGATATTTGTAGCACTGTAGTGCTTGACTTGACTGACTTCTAAAATTTGAGGTACCACCCCAAGCTCTATAAAAAGCTGCTCAATCGCCAATTCGCTCAATTCAGCGCCAGCCACACGATAGCCCTTAGAAAGCAACCAAGCAATATCAAGTGTTTTACCGCATAAAGGTAAAAATACCCGACTACCTTTGGCTAAAGCAAGCTCTTTGAAGGCATTCACTAACAGAGGATTAGCTTCACTTTGGTGGAAACCAATATTATTTGTTTCCCACCTTTGAAACCAAAAACTTTCATCCATATATGACACTTTTGGAAAATTCTTTACACATAAAGTTGAAAATCTGCCAGCGGTGACGAGAGACTTTGCTCGATTATGACATGTCCGTAATTTGACCACATTCCGAAAAAATTCAGCCTCTCTCGTCAAAACTGATCGGATAGCACTCAAGAGCAAGCATTCGTAAAATAAGGGGGAGGCGATCGCTCAAGCGTATGAGGAGTTGAGGTTTTACAGTTGTGAATGCTCAGGAAGTAGGTTATTGGCGGAAGTTACTTGGGTTGAGAAAGTAACTCCCTAGCTAAGGAGCTTATTGCCTTACCATCGGCTTGACCTGCTAGTTGTTTGGTTGCGATACCCATGACCTTACCAAGATCGGCATTAGAAGAGGCACCCAAATCTTTTATGATTTTGGTTAATGCTACTTTCATATCATCTTCACTAAGCTGTTTCGGTAAGAATTTCTCAATGATTTCAATCTCTTCTTTCTCAGTCAGAGCAAGATCTGCACGATTTTGTTGCTCATAGATCTCTAGAGAATCTTTACGTTGTTTGATTAATTTCTGTAAAAGCTTTATCTCTTCTTCTGGACTGATTTCTCCCCCCGCGCCTTCAGAAGTTTTTGCCACAATAATGGCAGCTTTTATGGCCCTCAAGCTGCGCAGGGCTTTTTCATCCTTGCTTCGCATGGCATCTTTTAAGTCAGCCATAATGCTTTGTTCGAGACTCATAGAATTCTCTGCTAGTGTCTGAATTCACTTTCATTCTATCCAACTTGTTGCCACCCTTGATGAAGATGGGCTTATTGGAATAAGACCGAAGATCGAGCTTTTGACCGTGGCGTACTTTGAGGAGATCGCGGCAAGAGGAATTTATGTTATAACAATATGTATCAACTAATCCTTGAATCATCATGCCTAAAAAAGTCTATAAAGCATCGTGGGCTAAGATTGGCAACTCATCTGGCTATCGACTGAGCGGTAGTTTTTTTAAGGAGAACCCTCAGTTTGCTGACGTGGGCGGCACCGTTCAGGTGATTGACTCAGATACCATTCTGATTCGTAGAGAGGTTCAAGAGCAAACAAACCAGGATGAGGATGAGTTGATGTTGAGCCTGTTTCTAGATTTTCTGACGCGGCAGGCATTGTCTGATACTTGCGAGATTGAAGCCTATACAGAAGCAATGTCTACCGAAGACGATGAACTCATGGCAGGGGTTTTAATCGGTGGTCATTAATGGCTGGCGAATTTACTTTGTGAGGCGATTATTTGGAAAACAGCGCCGAGATTTACAAGCGGAGGTTCGTGAACTCAAGAAGTCGCTAACACCGGATAAATATCTGAAGCATCCAACGGTTAAGCTTTACACCGCCATCATGATGGCAATCAAGGAGAAAATTCCGCTTGATCCCTACGCTTCTCATTTTGCCCTAACGGGTTCGCTCAAAAAGTATGGACGAGTCAAGAAGATGGGCTTACCGGAACGATATCGCCTATTCTTCCGTGTCCTCAAAACCCCAGAGCAAAACGCAATCTTCATCCTATGGTTGGGATATCCACGTAAAGCTGGTGATAAGAACGATTGTTATGCTGCATTTAGCCGGATGGTAAATCGTGGCAATTTTCCAGAAAGCCTTGATGAACTGCTGCTAACCAGTGATGAAGACTGAAGGAAAAAAAGAAAAGTGCTGCGGAAGATTGTTGCGTTCCATCAAGATGAAGAACATCATTGGGTAGCGGACTTAGATTGTGGTCATGCCCAACATACCCGTCATGATCCCCCCTTTTTCCCGCGTCCTTGGGTATTAACGGAAGATGTTCGGGTCAATCATATTGGCACACCGCTTAATTGTGTGCGCTGCGATCGCCAAGAAATCCCAGAAGATTATGTCCCTTATCGTCGGACACCAACCTATACGTCTGAATCAATGCCCATAGGATTACGGCAGCATCATTCAACCAAAAGAGGCGTATGGGGGGTTATCAATGTTCTAGAAG
Source organism: Acaryochloridaceae cyanobacterium OTE_25_metabat_464 (assembly GCA_031362245.1). GTDB lineage: Bacteria > Cyanobacteriota > Cyanobacteriia > Thermosynechococcales > Thermosynechococcaceae > JAAURS01. The sequence continues at coordinate 3,060 of JANLSD010000080.1, forward strand.
GTCAGCCAAGATATCGTATCCATGAACCCTACCATTCTGAAGTCGTTCTTGATAAGCATACAAAAGGGATTATTCTTCCAGAAGTCGAACACGAGGTTGACCCCCTGGGGAACGCGGAATTTTATGTTGAGTTTTGGCATCGCGTAGAAAAAGCTGACGATTTAACCCCCAATAATCTTGTCTAACTTGAAGTTAATGCCGACCCTTCGTTTCCCTTCCCAGGCGATCGCCCTAGCAAAAGCCCTCACCCTCCAGGATTCGCTTTGGCA
>JANLSD010000099.1:0-9867 GCA_031362245.1 Acaryochloridaceae cyanobacterium OTE_25_metabat_464
GCAATACTGTTCGGATAAGAGGCAAAGACCTTGCACTCGCCCCCTAAATCCCCCAAAATTGGGGGACTTTGAGTTCAGAACCCCCTAGAATTGGGGGGCTGGGGGGCAAGTGCAAAGATGATTAAACTTAACCGAACAGTATTGAGGGTTGTTGGTTCGAGCAAAGGTGCTGCATGTGCCTGAATGAGGTTAATATCTGGATTGGAACCTGCCCAATCGCTGAAATAAAGTGTGTAGGCAAACGCTCCTTTGTATAACTCATAAAGTGCTAAAGCCTCTAGGCTAAAGATGATCACAAAAGACAAAATCAAGAATCTTCTCACCCTTTTAGGATTTCAAAAAACTAAATCAACCTACAGTCGGGCGTTTGGGATGGCCTTGGTTGAGGTTGATATTGAGAAAGAGCAAATCATTTATCCTGAAGCACAGGGAATGGTGATCAACGAGCGTCAGACCTGTAACTTCTCTGCAAACGAAAACTTTGTTGTGCTTGAGTGTGTCTGTCGTTTGCTGGAAAAAGCTTACAGGCCAGAACACATTGAACTTGAACCCAAATGGAAACTTGGTCGCGGTGCCAGTGGCGGACGAGCCGATATCCTCGTTAAGGACAACGACGGGAGGCCGTTGCTGATCGTTGAGTGCAAAACAGCAGGCAGTGAGTTCAATAGGGCGTGGGCTAAGACCCGACAAGACGGTGATCAACTTTTCAGCTATGCCCAGCAGATCAGCGAAACGAAGTTTTTGTGTCTTTATGCCTCGGATATTGCTGGTGACTCACTAACGTATAGCAGCCACATTATTGCCCACCGCGATAACGAAAAATATCTTGCAGACAACCCGCTGTTTAAGAGCTTCAAGAGCGTCACCGATGTCAAAGAGCGCTACAGCGTCTGGCGCGACACTTACAAGCTTGATTTCACGACCAAGGGCATTTTTGAAGACAATATCCAGCCTTATCACATTGGTAAGGACAAATACTCACTGGACGATCTTTACGCCATCTCAGCGTCTGATCAGCAAAGAAAGTATCACGAGTTTGCAACCATCTTACGCCAGCACAATGTTTCAGGACGTGAGAATGCTTTTGACAAACTGGTGAATCTGTTCCTTTGTAAGCTGGTCGATGAAACCGAGAATCCTCTGGATCTAAAGTTTTACTGGAAGGGTGTAGCCTACGACACACACTTTGAGTTACTGGATCGGTTACAGCAGCTTTACCAGGCGGGGATGGGTAAGTTTTTGGGTGAGGATATCACCTACATCAATCAGAATGATGTCAACAATGCCCTGCGTTTTATTCGTCAGAACCCTGACGCGACGCAGCGTGCTGTGTGGAACCTGTTTATCCAGTAGAAATTCTTTACCAATAATGACTTTTCTCTGATCGATGTACATAACGAAAAGCTGTTTTACCAAAATGCGGAGGTGTTGCTGAAGATTCTTCAGATGTGGCAAGACATCCGTTTGACGAATCCTAGTGGTCATAACCAGTTCTTGGGTGACATGTTTGAGGGGTTCCTCGATCAAGGCGTTAAGCAGAGTGAAGGGCAATACTTTACACCTATGCCCATTTGCCGCTTCATTTTGATGAGTTTGCCGCTGGAAAGCCTCATCAAGGACAACGCTACTCCACCCAAGGCAATTGACTATGCTTGCGGGGCTGGTCATTTTCTTAATGAGCTGGCGATCCAAATCAAGCCGCTGGTCGAGCAGCATAAGCCAAAAGCCAACCTGGTCGATTACCACAAGGCTATTGTGGGCGTTGAGAAGGAATATCGCCTGTCGAAGGTTGCGAAGGTATCAGCCTTTATGTACGGGCAGCAGGATATCAAAATTTGTTACGGCGATGCGCTGATCAATCAACACGCGGCGTTTCCTGATATCAAAGACAACAGCTTTGACCTACTGGTTGCTAATCCGCCTTACAGTGTGCGGGGCTTTCTGGAAACCTTACCGGAAGAAGAGCGTTCAGCGTATGGGCTAACGGATACGATTGATAATCTAGATACCAACAACAGCATTGAAGCCTTTTTTATTGAGCGAGCTAAGCAGTTGTTAAAAGCGGGTGGGGTGGCGGCTGTCATACTGCCCTCGTCTATTCTCTCTAACGGCAACAGGACGTATGTTAAGGCCCGCGAAATTCTGCTGCAATACTTTGACATTGTTGCTATCGCCGAATTCAGCAGCGGTACTTTCGGCAAGACGGGCACCAATACCGTAACGTTATTTTTACGCCGTAAGAAAACCACCCCAGATACGGCGGAGCATTACAAAGAGCGGGTCGCACAATGGTTTGCGGTTGATGAGCAGCAAGCTGTTTATGAAGATGAGTACCTGATTGACCGCTATGCGGAACATATTGGCATAGCGCCTGCTGACTATAAGGCACTGCTTGCAGGTAACGCCCAAGGCGCTTGGTGTGAGCACACAATGTTTGTGGAGTACACCAAGGCTTTTAACAATAATGCTGAAATCAAAAAGCTCCGAACTCAAAAGAAATTTAGCGCTTTAAGTGAAGTTGAGCAAAACGCTGAAATTGAAAAAAGGTATATGGATTTTGTGCAGACGATTGAGCGTGACAAGCTTTATCACTTTGTAATGGCAAGCGATCAACCCAATCCGGTGCTGATCATCCGCAGCCCCAATGATAGTAAAGCAATCAAGAAATTTCTTGGCTACGACTGGAGCGCCTCCAAGGGTGATGAAGGAATCAAGCTGATTAGAAATGCTAAAGGGCAACACCTGACGCTACTTTACGACGAGACAGATCGAAATAATGCGGCTAAACTCAATCACCTTATTGTGGATAACTTCAATGAAGGCATACTCACGATCCCAGAAGAGTTGAGTCCGTTTGCCAGTAAAGCACGGCTACTGGATATGTTGGACTTTTCTAGAGTTACATTTGAGAAGCAAATTGCCTTGACAGCCAAAAATGTAGCGGTCTTTCAAAGCAAGTGGACACTGGAGAAATTAGGAGACATTTGCAGTTTTGAATATGGCAAACCTTTGCCTGAAGACAATCGGCTCCCTGGGTTATATCCGGTGATGGGTTCTAATGGAAGAGTAGGGTTTCATAAAGAATATCTTGTTGAGGGGCCTGTAATTGTAGTGGGTCGTAAAGGTTCTGCGGGTGAGGTTATCTGGGAATCAGAAAACTGTTTTCCTATAGACACAACTTTTTATATCAAGCTAAAACACAACGATATTAAGCAACTCTATCTTTTTCAAGCATTGAAGGCATTGAATTTAGATAAACTACGAAACGGTTCTGGGGTGCCAGGTTTAAATCGTAATGAGGTATACCAGTTAAAAATACCGCTTCCACCTTTGACTGTCCAACAGCAAATCGTTACCGGATCTGAATCAATTGACGCTGAAGTTGCAGCAGCACAGACCATTTTGAGCAACTCTCTTGACGATATTGAGAACCTTATTGAAAACATCTATAGTGCCACCGCACCTATGCTCGAAATTGACAAGATTAGCTTGTTAATTCAATATGGCCTCAACGAAGCAATGAATGAGGCTAACATTGGCTACAAGATTTTCCGAATGAATGAAATTATACGAGGCCGAATGTTTGATGGTAGTGAAATGAAGTATGCGGCTATTTCAGATGAAGAATTCACCAAATACAAGCTCAATCGTGGTGATCTGCTGTTTAATCGAACAAACAGCATTGAGCATGTTGGCAAAACTGGCCTGTTCGACCTTGAAGGTGACTACTGCTTTGCCTCTTATCTCGTGCGCGTGGTACCCGACACAAAACAGGTCTTGCCACTTTTTCTGGCAAAGATGATGAACTCAACGAGTTTTCAGCAGGAGGCCAAAGGTAAAGCATCTAAGTCAATCAACCAGGCCAACATCAACGCTACCGTGATGCGAAATATCAAGGTGCCTGTGCCTCCACTAGTTGAGCAGGAAAAATTTGTCTCAAGGATTGAAGCACTTGAACGCGCGATCGCCGATGCACAGACCATCATTAATGACGCGCCTGCCAAAAAGCAGGCAGTGATGAACAAACACTTGTGATTTTGGAGCCTGTTATGATCAAAAGAGATCGCCTCATTACCGAATCACAACCTGACCAATCCCTTTGAGAATTTGCAGAACCTCATAGAGCCGATTGGCACGAGACAGCGGGCTATAGGTGTCTGAAAAATCATATTCAGGGCTTTCACCCTGCTTAACCTTCAGAAAAATGAAGCTATTTCCATTCGTCACCATGCCAAACAAAGGCTTGTCCCGTATCGGGTTCGCCATCATATAGGCCAGTATTTGAGGAATCCCCACCTCAACATCAAACTCAGTTTCCTTAGACTCAATTACCGCTCGCCAGAACTGATCTTGGATGACCAGAAAATCAATACGCCCTCGCAGCGTTTCATTTTCGTCAACGGTTTCAATCTCCACAGAGACTTCAGCGCGTAAACGAAAAGGCGGATCGTAAAAACCAGCCATTTCAAGCAGTCGCGCTACCACAATGGCATTAACCGCCCCTTCCGTCACCTGACCTGCTTCACGGTGGTACCGAAATCGCTGACGAATTCGATCCAGCGTCTCCTGCTCTAGCTCATCTAAGGCTGGTAAATTGGTGTACCATTCCGTGAAGAATTGAGGGTCTGGCGATCGCCGTAAACCAAACCGTTGATGAACATCGTTTAAGGTCTTAACAACCTGAGTGAAAGCCGTTTGTACCATCAGTCATCGCTCCACTCGGCTACCCCTATGGTAAAGCACTCAAGCAAGGCAATGCTGAAGCAGACTTAGGATAGGCGATCTCCGTTGATGTTGCCGACCTGCTTAAATACTGGACGAAGTAACAGATTCAGACAACAAACCAGATATGGCTAAAACGCGATCGCTCCATACCTTCGTTTGTTCAGCCACCATCCCCCGTTTGGCACCATCCGTCCAAATATTGGCCCAACTTAATTGCCAGCGTGCCAGTTGAACCTGTAGTTCAACCAACTCTGCTGTTTAGTCAATACCAGCGGCGATTGCAGTCCACTCAATGAAAAATTTACTCTCCTCAATCAAGCTAAAAACAGCCTCATTGTTCAAATCATTTCCACAAAAGGAGGCAATTCGAGCTAAATTAGCCGCCAGCTCTCCTAATCGATGAGGCAAGTCTTCGCGTAGATATCGTTCTCGCTTTACAGTCCAGTCCTTCATAAGCCTCCCAGTAGATCTTGCGTAATCTGAGCAACCCGTTCTCGAATTCGTAAATCTAAAATCTCCATTGAACGATTATTTTGACATTCAAATCTAAACAGAAAAACTGCTGTAAAGCTTATCACAGAAAGATTTGATACTCCACTCAACGACTCCTATCGTTCGGCACCAAGGCAATCCACTGCTGGATTAGGCTAATTTTTGGATTAGTCTAATTTTTGCTATTCTCAGCTTGATTTGGATCCATCCCCTTTGGATAGTCAATAAACACCCGTTGCCCAGACTTTAGCCCTTCCAAAACCTGGGTTTGGGTTTTAACCGAAGCCCCAATCGTAATGAGCTGAAACTTAGGCTTCTTGTCCTTGTCAGGAGTGTAAACCCCCGTCTTGCCCTTCTGCGTGGCGATCGCCACCGTCGGAATCACCAAGGCATTGTCCACCTTCTTGCCCCTAAACGTTAAATCCGAATTCATCCCAGACAAGAGCTGCTTTTGCCCTGTCAGAATGGAAACCCGCACCTGAAACGTCGTCACATTTTGATCCACAATCGCCTCAGGGGAAATCAACCGCACACGACCCTGAAACACCTTCTCAGGATAGGCATCTACATTAATTTCAACCGATTGGCCTAAATGAATTTGCCCAATATCCACTTCAGCAATCTTCGCCAAAATTTCCAGGTCTTGGGCCACCGCCACAATGGACGTAGACGTTGCCGAAGACGTATTTGACGCTGAAGTGGTTGGCGTGACAAATGCACCCACCGTTGCATATTTTTGCGTCACAATCCCCGCAAACGGTGTACGAATAATTGTGTCAGCCAAACGAGCCTGAACCACCTGAAGCTGACCTCGCGCCGAGTCAAGCTGCGCCTGGGCCTGACGAATATCTTCGCTGCGGCTTCCCTTTACCGTCAAGGTGTACCCCGCACGGGTCTCAGAAACATTGGCCTGGGCACGCCCCACATCCTCCCGCCGGGAACCCGTCTGGAGAAGTTCAAGTTTTTGTTGAGCGACATGCAAATCCGCCACCGCCGTTTGGGCATCGGCATTGATTTCATTAAAGCGCTCTAAACTTACAGCGCCAGCATTCTTAAGCTGGGCATACTGTGCCAATTTGGAGTTGGCTAAGTTGACACGGGCATTGGCAGAAGTAACCTGAGCTTGCGCTTGGGCAACATCCTGAGAACGGCTGCCATTTTGCAGCGCCAAAAGCTGCTGCTTCGATTGGTTCATCCGCGCTTGAGCCTGAGCAATCTCTTCTGGTCGGCTGCCATTGCGCAATTTTTCTAAATTCGCCTGGGCCTGATCCACCCCCGCTTGGGCCTGAAGCAGTTGCCCTTTAACGTCTTCTTGATCCATATAGGCCACAATCTGGCCCTGCACCACGCGATCGCCCTGTTGCACCAGCAACTGTTTCAGCACCCCTGCGGTTTTAGGACTCAAGTTAACGCTCTGGACGGGCGTAATGGTTCCGGTGGAGGAAATTCTGAGACTAAAAGGCTTTGACGTAACAGGCACCGTATATTTTGCCAAGTCAATGGCTGGGCCGTTTATCTTCGTCCAAGCAAACGTACCCGCTCCAACTCCCAGAACACCAATCCCCACGAGGGCAATAACCCAAGGTTTTGGCCAACTCACTTTGCCCATATCACCGATACCTTGGCCTGATAAAGACGTTACGGTTCTTAATTATTCTATGGTAGGCGATCTCTTGATTTACCCTACTGCCCTTAAGACTTGCGATAGGGTAAACCCGACCCAATCACCTCATTAATATGACGAAGGCCGTGGCGCTCAAGTGCCAAGCCTAAACCCTCTAAAATCCGGCGTACCATCCACGGGCCTTCATAGGTCCATCCAGTGTAGACCTGCACCAGACTTGCCCCCGCCGCGAGTTTCTCCCAGGCGTCTTGGGCTGTAAACACACCGCCCACACCCATAATGGGGACTGCTCCCTGAGTTGATTCCCAAATATACCGAATCACTTCTGTAGAGCGGGTGCGTAAAGGGGCACCACTCAGGCCACCTGCTTCTTCAGAGGGCGATCGCCCTGTTGCCAAAATCCGTTCGGTCTTCAACCCGTCCCGCCGAATGGTGGTGTTGGTGGCAATCACTCCCGCGAGGTCATACCGCTGCACCAGCTCAACAATGGCAGTGATGTCTTCCCAGACCAAGTCAGGTGCAATTTTGACCAAGATGGGTATATTGAGTGAATTTTCTTGTTTTAGACCCGCCAGAATGGGTTCTAGCTGCTCAACGGATTGGAGCGATCGCAGCCCAGGCGTATTGGGCGAACTAACGTTCACAACGCAATAGTCCCCCAACGCCTGCAATTGCCGAAAGCTGTCGCAATAGTCTTCAACGGCGGATTCAAGGGGCGTAATTTTAGATTTACCCAGGTTGAACCCAATGGGAATCTTGGGTAGTCCCGTCTCTTGGAGCGATTTCCCTCGGCGGTGAGCAGCGGCTAAAACCTTAGCCATTTGAGCCGCACCCCCGTTGTTAAAGCCCATGCGATTCAAGGCAGCTTCATCCTCAGGCAGGCGGAAGAGTCGAGGCTGAGGATTCCCTGGCTGGGGGTGGGCGGTGACGGTGCCCAACTCTGCAAAGCCAAAGCCAAAGGCAGGCCAGACATTACTGGCGACGCCGTCTTTATCAAATCCAGCCGCTAGACCAATGGGGTTTGGGAACTCAAGTCCCCATAGGCTTTGAGATAACCGATCATCAGACCAGCCCAGGCGACTGTAGATTTGTTTTAATGTCCAGCGGGCTAACGGGCGATCGCAGTTTTGATTGAGGCGATCGCAAAGGCCCATGAACTGGCGATGTACCGCTTCAGGATCGGCTTTAAAGCCAGAGAACACCAAGGGACGCAGGGCTAATTGATAAATATCCACCAGTGTTTTCCAGTTTTGCTATGGCCCCAAATTGGCGCTTTAAATTTTTTAAAGCGCGCCATAACCATCCTAAAGGATCTGATCCGCTACAAAACTGGGTGCTTAGGATCGTGGATTTAATAAGATACAGAATTAGGCCAGCGGTTGAAACCGCGCCTACATAAACGATGTCCACCTACGTGGACTAGGAAAGGTTCTTAACCCACGCACCATCTGGGTTTTGTTCGTGTAGCCGCAGTTCGCGCAGCGCTTCCGTAGGAAATATTCAATCGCTGGGTTTTATTTAATCCACGATCCTTAGCGATGAACCACAGCGGTAGGTGCTGGCAGTTCATCATCTTCATCCTTAATTCCTGCCATCATGAATTTCAGTGCCGTCAGCCCTTTTTTGACCTGACGAGACACCGTCACGGCACTAATGCCCAGTAACTCAGCCGTTTCTTTTTGAGTTAAGTCATGAAAAAAGACAAATTCTAAAACTTCGCTGGTGCGTTTTTCGAGTTTAGCCAAGGCAAACTGGAGCCGCATCTGGTCTTCTTGGGCAAGCTGGAAACTTCGGTACTGGCGATCGGGCAATAGATCAACGAGAGAACCGGCATCATTTTCTTCATTATTGTGGAGGGGCGCATCCAAACTGATGATGGATCGGTTGTAGACAGATAGCCGGACTTCCTGCCACTCAGATTCAGATACCCCCAATGCCTCAGCAATTTCATCATCCCCTGGTGCACGGTTCAGTTGGCTGCGCATTTCGCGGTTGAGCAAAACAGCCTGACGCTGTAAGTCTTGCCACCGTCGTGGAATTCTAACCTGTGGGCATTTATCTCTTAGGTAGTGCTGAATCTCGCCTCGGATGTAAGGCACTGCAAAGGAGCTAAAGGCGTGCCCTTTACCAGGCTCAAATCGCTCAATGGCGCGGATGAGGCCAATACTGCCAACCTGGAGTAAATCGTCAAAACTTTCGGTGCACTGGTTCACCCAGCGATGGGCTTCTTTCCGCACAAGCCCCAAATTCATCTGAACCAACTGATTCCGTTTCTCAGTGGAGGGGTGTTGTTGATAGGCTTGCAAGAGCTCAAGACTTTCACTTTTTAGCTCAGAGGGAGAAGTTGCCAACATTTTCTTTAAAAGGTATTCACTAAAGAGGTCAACAAGTCTGGCCTAGCACTGACACCCATTTCGGCAGCCCCATTAAAGGGTTCTTTTTGAAGTATCAATCTCTCTCTAGAGTACGAAGGACAGCCCTGAGAGCACATCCGGAGAATCACGGAAATCCTACGCAGGGGTTTCGCAATCGAGTGGGCATGATTAGGTGTCTGACTTTACAATTCATCCCTTTTTCGGCACCAAAACAGACTCCTCTAGTGAATATCTAGAGGGCTAGGGTTGACAAGGAATCCTAAATTCAATGACTAGAGAGCGTTGTAGCGGGGAGGTCTCTATGACGATGAAAACTTTACAAAACTTTGCAGTTTTTGCGTGTAAAAACGGTTGACATTTTAAAATGTCTTTTTTTTGCCTGTCTAGGGCGGTTTTAGTAGGTCTCCGTAGAATTACGGAGGGGAAATGTAACGATACTGTAGAGAACTTAAGCGAGTGCATCACCAACCTTCCCTAGGGTTCCCAGGTTTTAGTGTTTTGGTGCATCGCACCTGATTGACTGACAAAAGTCCTGAAACCCTTATTCATCGGTCTTTAAGGCCAGCGATTGAAATCGCGCCTACAAGAACAAAGTCTGCCTACGCAGACTAAATATACCAAGGGTTCCAGCAATCCACGTAGGTGGATTTC
>JANLSD010000102.1:0-59545 GCA_031362245.1 Acaryochloridaceae cyanobacterium OTE_25_metabat_464
GCATGATGGCACCACCCAAAATAGTTGACTACATCGTGGTTCACGAACTTTGTCATATCCACCATCGCGATCATTCAGAGGCATTCTGGAACGAAATTGATAAAGTAATGCCTGATTACCGTGAACGCAAAGCGTGGCTGAAGAAGCATGGTGCAGGACTAGATTTATAGGTTGAGTCTACAAGACTGCCTTGAAGCATGTATCTCAACGGTACAAAGATTTAGGTCTAAGGCGATCGCCATCATCTTCAGAATTTGTAATAAAAACGAGGTTACAAAGGGTCTAGTGTAATAAGTTAGGTGACTTTTTATCATTTAAGCCTTGTTTACAAAAACCGCTTAGCCCTAGGACTAGAAATTTAGAATGAGTAGCAATTTAGCCGTCAAGCTCCGTGAGGGCACCAAGAAATCCCACACGATGGCAGAAAACGTTGGATTTATTAAATGCTTTCTCAAGGGAACCGTTGAGAAGAACTCCTATCGAAAGCTAGTGGCAAATCTTTACTTTGTCTACTCTGCGATCGAAGCAGAAATGGATCGCAACAAAAAACATCCCATTGTCTCCAAGTTTTATTTCTCTGAACTAAACCGCAAACAAAGTCTAGAGTCAGATTTGGCTTTCTACTATGGTTCAAATTGGCGTGATCAAGTGGCACCTTCTGCTGCGGCTCAAGCTTACGTCAAGCGCATTCATGAAATTGGTCAAACGGCACCCGAACTTTTGGCGGCCCATTCCTATACTCGTTACCTGGGCGATCTATCCGGTGGTCAAATCCTTAAGGGGATTGCGGTACGCGGCATGAACCTAAATGAGGGGGAAGGTACTGCATTTTATACCTTTGACCAAATCCCTGACGAAAAAGCATTTAAGGCCAAGTTCCGTCAGGCTATGAATGATCTGGAGCTGGATGAAGCATCACAAGATCGCATTGTGGAAGAAGCCAATGATGCCTTTGGACTGAACATGAAAATGTTCATGGAACTCGAAGGTAGCCTCGTGAAGGCGATCGGTCAAATGGTGTTTAATGCACTGACTCGTCGTCGCGTGCGGGGCAGCACCGACGAACTCGTGACCGCAGAATAAGCAGACGCTTTTTAGAATCAATGGGTTAAGGTGAAAATCAAAGAACCCCAGCGGATGAATCTGCTGGGGTTCTTTTTGTGATTAATCTGAGTGAGTAGAACGTTTAAAAAAGAGATACATTTCACTACCCTGGCGATCCGTCTTTCTTTGTTCCCATTCCTCCGCAGCCCTGCGTCTCAAATGAGTATCCATGGGTTTACTAAAAAGATAGAAGGGCAAGCCCAGAACTAACAGAACATAGTTTCTGGGTGTTTTCTTGCGTTTGTTAAGGCTCTGTTCTACCACCACCGCAGGTATCCTCAAGGCCCAAAGCCCAAACAGTTGATAGCGCCACTTGCTCAGACTCTGTTTTGCGTCTGAATTAATAGCGGAAGCCGGGTTTGTAAAATTCTGGATAAAGCTAGGCCACGATCTTGTAATCCAATCAATGGAGCCGTGGTGTTGGTGGCTGTAGTATTCCTGCTTAAGGCTAAACCCCTGTTCCGCAAATAGCGCAGAGAGTCCAGCGGTATCTAGCCTTCTAATATGGCCTTCTTCTTCAAAGAAAAAACGATTTTCAATGCGCTGGTTAATTCCATCTTTGTGCAGCAGACAAATATTATGCTCAAAACTGCCTTCATTTCCACAGGGTAAAATGTGTAAAATTGATGCCTCGTCTTTGAGATAGTGATTGATCTCTCTTATGATTTGGGGTAGATCGTAGACATGCTCGAGAACATGATGGGTAAACAAGAAGTCGAATTTTTTCTGGGCCAAGGTTGGGTCTTCTGCACTCAGAAACGTACATTCTGGATAGCGCTCTGAGGCATTGGCGATCGCATTTTTGCTAATATCACTTCCATAAACAGTCCAACCACTGGGCAGCGCCTGACGCAGCACATCCGTCAACACGCCATTCCCACATCCAAAATCTAAAGCTTCTCCCTGGTTAGGTAACGCCAGACTACGGATGACTTCAAAAATTCTCTGTTTTCGTTCTGCGGGCCATTCGTCGATGTAGCCATTGGCATAACGATCTTGATAAAACTCAACTGCCGTACCTTTATCACGTAAATCTAATATCTTCTGGGTTTGCATGGTTGTGCTGATAAAAATGAAGCAGAGGGATAAGAAAAACCCCCAAGGGCAAAAGTCCCATGGGTAGAACAAAAAAACAACCTTTGATTGCGGTTATCTTAAAATAGGGTTTTAGTGGTTAGCACCCACTTGATGAAGCCCCTTAAACCCACAAAGCCCCGCATCACTACTCCTTCATAACAGTTTGATTCGAGTTAGGCAAGGAAATTTTTTGCTTAGATAAAAAACAAGAGACACTTCGCCTTTGTGTAGTCTTGTCAGGCAGATGAGAGATGAATCTCACAAAATATACAACAGCAGAACTAGCATTTTGAGCAATTGGTAGATAACCTGATTCTAGGGCTATATTTTAGGGAGAACCCGAGATTTTCATGGGACAGTCTGTCTTTATCCTTGGAGCGGGGGGCCATGCGAAGGTCGTTCTTGCTACCTTAGAGTCCGTGGGGATTGTCCCTGTCGCCCTTTACGATGATGACGCCAGTAAATGGGGCAGTCATCTCTTTAATATTCCAATTAAGGGAGGACTAGATGACTTTGCTGAACTGGGGGCTGTCAGTGCTTTTATTGCGATTGGAAAAAATGTGACCCGAAAAAAGATTGTTGCGCGTTTTACGTGTATTGATTGGATTACTATTATTCATCCCCGTGCATCCATTCATACATCTGTTCAGATTGGTCGAGGTAGTATTATTCAAGAAGCTTGTATTTTAGAACCTGATGTCAGAATTGGAGAACACTGCATTCTAAATTCCAATTCTATGATTGGCCATGAAAGCATATTAGAAAACTATGTTCATAGCTCTGGTGCAAAAGTTGGTGGTAATACCCATGTGTGTGAAGGGGTGTTGTTGGGTGGAAACAGTACGGTTCATCCTGGTATTACCATTGGCGCTTGGTCTACATCTGCCATTGCCAGTGCCATTATGCGGGATGTGCCCCCCGAATCAATCCTAATTGGTAATCCAGCCAGGATTTTGAAATCCTAGCAATCTATCAACGTCGTTTTCTGACCACCATTGAGACCCCGCCCTTGGGCGCTGTTGTGACCCCGCGACGAACAGGGCGAATGGGCCGATGGTTTAAAACTTCTAAATCCCAGTCTGCCAAAATTTGGGCTACGACCATTTTCATGGCAAAGGGTGCAAAAGCTCCCCCTAGACACCGACGACTACCACCCCCAAAGGGAAAGTACTCATAGGGCGAAAATTGTTGCTCTAGAAAGCGTTCGGGTCTGAAGCTTTTCGGTTCAGGGTAAAGATCTGGGCGTTGGTGGGTGAGGTAAATACATCCGGTGATAACGGTGCCCTTAGGTAAGAGATAGCCAGCAACTTCGATGGGCGATTTTGCAATGCGTGGGAATGAAATAAGGCCGACGGGATAAATGCGAAGGGTTTCTTGGCAAACGGCTGTTAGGTAAGGGAGTTTGCTAACTTCGAGGGGATCGGGGGATGATCCCAAGTCATCTAGCTCCTGACGAACCTTGGCAAGCACGCCGGGAGCGGTGTGGATCCAGTACAGTGCCCAGGTAATGGCGATCGCAATGGTTTCATGGGCAGCCAGCAGCAATGTCTTGATTTCTGAGTGCAGGTCTTCGTCTTGGAGGGGTTCACCCTTCTCGTCTTGGGCAGTCATGAGTATGGTCAACATATCGTTGCGCTCGGGGTCAAAGTCGGCACGGCGATCGCGAATTTCTGCAAACAGCGCGCGATCAAGTTCTTCCCGCGCACGGGTGAAACGCCCCCAAGGACTCCATTCGCCGAGATCAACCTGGAGGGAGGGCAAAAAGAGTTGGAACGAATTAAGGGGAGAGCCAATGGCGTTGTCAAAGAGGATGTCGTAGAGCTGGCGGATTTGCTCAAAGCGATCGCCTTGGTCAAAGCCCAGGAGCGTTTTGCACATCAGGCGAAAGGTGATGAGATGCACCTGGGGTCTTGCCTTAAAGGGATGATTAATACGCCATTGTTTTCCCACATCCGTTGTGATGTCGCACATCATTTGCCCAAACTGGCGCATTTTTGCTCCATGAAAGGGAGGCATCAGAAGCTGACGCTGGCGTTCGTGTTTACGACCGTCGAGGATTTCTAGTGATCGCTTGCCCAGAAAGGGTTTCAACACCGAATTGCCTTTGCCGGAATCGAACTGTTTTGGAGGTGCAGAAAAAATTTGCTCGATGGCTGCTGGGGCGCTAAAAAACACGAGGGGGCGTGTATTTTTGCTCATTCGTAGGGTGAAGGCTTCCCCATAGTTGCGATCGCATGCTTCTAGAAATTCCAAAGGGCGAAAGATCCATTGTGCCATTTGACACAGGGGAGCGGATTGAGGGCCATCAGGTAAAGTCATGGGTGCGTTGATTTTGAATAAATGCGCTAAGTGGGAGGCTGGTGGGCTTGTTCTAATAGTCTTCCCCGTAGGATTTTGCCGGAGTCATTGCGGGGAATTTGGGCGACTTCATAAATCCGTCGAGGAATTTTGAAGGAAGATAGTGCATTTCGGCAATGTTGATTCAACGCCGATTCGTCAAGCTGAGACCCGGCAATTGCTACCACAAATGCAAAAATCTCTTCACCCCTTGCCCCATTCACTTGGGAAGCCACCCCAGCATCAGCCACCGATGGATGACTCAATAAAACGGTTTCGATTTCTCGGGGATACACATTATTACCCCCCACAATCATGACCTCTTTCTCACGTCCCATAAGATAAAGATACCCATCGGCGTCAAATCGTCCAATATCGCCCGTCTCTAACCAGCCTGCTTGAATCGTTTCCGCCGTCGCCTTTGGATTGCGATAGTACCCTTTCATCACGCCAGGGCCACCCACCCAAATGTGCCCCGTTTCTCCCTGAGGTAGGCTTTGACCTTGGGAATCTCGTATCTGAACATCTATACCCTTTAGGGGACGACCCACCGCTGCCTTGTGATAAGACGCATCGTCTAAATTCCAGCTAATCCCTGGAGAGGTTTCCAGCATTCCATAGCCTTCGTAAATTGAAGATGCATAGTGGATTGAGAATTCATCTACGACAGCCCCTGGCAGGGGTGCGCCACCGGAAATCCAAGATTGACAACAAGACACATTGAAGTCATTGCGCTGGCGATACTGATTCAGTACGGCAAACATACTGGGTACCCCTCCAAATCGCGTAATCTGCTCCTGCTCAATAGTATGGAGACAGCTTTTGGGCGAAAACTTTGGCATATAGACCACTGTGCCGCCCATTGAGAGCGGCAGCAGCGTTAAAACGGTGAGTCCGTAGATATGAAATGTGGGCAAGGCATTTCCAAAGACTTCCTGATCTCGCCATTGTTTATTGGCCCAGAGGGCATGGGTATTGCTCAAGAGATTTTGATGGGTGAGCAGTACGGCTTTGGGAAGTCCTGTGGTACCCGATGTGCAGAAAATACAGGCGACCTCGTCTAATTCTGGTTCGAGGGCGGACTTTTGGTGCGGAGCGATCGCAGGTTTGATTTGCATGTCATTGCTCAAAAGATTCCAGTTTTCAAACTTGAGTAGCGGCAGTTTCGTTTGAAGGGCGCTTTGTCGTTCTTCCGACCACTGAGAGGCAAGGACGAGTTGCGGTTCTAGGACAAGTAAGAGTGGGTCAAGCTCTACCGTCGTTAGATTCGGATTAATGGGACAAGGAATCCCTCCGGCAACCAGTACGGCAAAGAACGCCACCCCAAAATTAGGTTCGTTGGGAAACACCAAGGCAACCTTAATCCCTGGCCTGACCCCAATATTCTTTAAGGTTTGGGCTGCGGATTGGATAAATGTATTTAACTCACCATAGGTTGCCCGTTGTCCCGCCCCTACTAAGGCAGTCCGTGGGGAGTACTGGGTATGGCAATGCTCCCACCACGACACTAAGTTATCCATTAAAGGCTCCTTGCTATCTCACACACTTCGGCGGTTGAAAGTACCCGATTTTCTGCTCTGGCTTTGGCTAAAATTTGGTCTAACATCGCTTCTGTGGACTCAATGCCCTGGCGATACAGCAGAAATTTGACATTAGACTGACCGCTGTGAGGGCCAACTTGAATGCCATAGTCGAGTCCGACCAAATTCGGATCTACGCCTGAGTAAACCAGTGCTGCAATATCGGTTTCTCCCCGCATTTCCGCTTTTAAGATGGTGGAGGCATGAACCCCAGCCTGGGTCAAAAACGCATTTGTGCCCAAAATGGGATAGTTCTCGGGCACGGGTATCTGGCAAATGTGGGCAACGGCTTGGCAATAGTGGCTTAGAGGCGTTAGGTCTCTAGGCCACTGTCCCTGCATTTTGAGGTTTACCAGAAACTGGTCTAAGGGAGTATTCCCCGAACGTTCGCCAATGCCAAGTGCTGTGCAGTGAATGCGATCAATCCCTGCGGCAACGGCTGCCAGGGCGTTGGCAACCCCTAGACCGCGATCATTATGACCATGAAAATCGAGTTGAGATTTGAGATTTTGCTGATCTAGGAACTGACGAAAATGCGCGACCAGTTTCTGAGTCCCAGTCGGGGTGAGATGGCCGACGGTATCGCAAATTGTGACGGTCTCAGCGCCTTCTTCAATGGCAGCGCGAAATAGACGTTCTACCACTTCTGGTTCTGCTCGAGCGGTATCTTCTGTGCCGTAGTTGACGGGTAAACCTAACTGTTTGGCAAGACGAATGCCAGAACGGGTTAATTGTTCTAGCTCATCAATGTTGCGGGTTTCGACGTAGCGACGAATGGGAGAGCAGCCCACAAACAGCCATGCAACAACGGGATGCCCACTCGCTTGCTGAATGCGATGAATGGCTTGGACATCCGTGTCAATCATCCGTCCCAGCAGCCCGAGGGAAAGTTTGAGACCTTGCTGTTGTGCCCCTTGGCAAATGCTTAAGGCATCTTGATAGGAGATTTTCTGTGCGGGGAAGCCTACCACAGCTTCCGCCAGACCCAAGGCATCGCTATAGGCCAGTAGCGCTAGTTTTTCGGGGAGTGTTGGGGTGCGTCTCACACCGCCCTGGAGTCCATCTCGCAGGGTTTCATCACAAATTTGAACGGGTTTTGGTGTGCCGGAGAGCGGTGGATTCCAGTCGTAGATTAAGTCTGAGCTATGCATGGTGCTGGACTTTAATTCATGAACAGAGGGCTGTATTGCTGGCAATCCTAGGCGGTTTGAACTCAATGGTTGTGGGGCAGATCCTCTGGCTAGCCTTAACTTTAGCAGTTTCCTCTGGCTGCTATGGCTTATTACCAAAGCTAAGTAATGTTCTAAATATGTTGGTGCTTTTTGGCACATCCTAACGGAGACTTGATCTCAAGCTGCTGCCCCACACATCTGGGACATTACCAATTAGCCTTATTTGATACACTTGGTATAGGCTAAATAATTTTTCTTTTCTTTGGGTTAATGCGATGAATATCACAAATACATTGAATGAAATTGTAGCTCTGAGTATTGAAGAACGGATCAATCTCGTCCAAGATATTTGGGATAGTATCGCAGCAGATCAAGCTTATTCCGATCTAACGGACTTACAAAAACAAGAACTTGAGCGTCGCACTGCTGATTATGAAGCCAATCCAGATAATGTGATGACATGGGAAGCTGTTAAGGCTTCGATCAAAGGACAATAATGGACTACGTACTTGTATTTCGCCCAGAAGTCCGTGAAGAACTAAATGAGGCGTATGTTTGGTACGAAAGGCAGAAATCAGGTCTTGGTGATGATTTTTTAGACTGTATTGATAAATCGTTGAATCAAATTTGTCAAATGCCTGAATCCTATGCTGCTGTGCATCTAGATATTCGGCGATCAGTAGTGCATCGCTTTCCCTATACGGTATATTACCGAATCGTATCAAGTCGGATCATCGTAACAGCAATTTTTCACGGTCGCAGGAATCCAAAGGCTTGGCAAAGGCGAACATAGCCAGAGGGCTTAGCGGATGGCCGCAACCATTACCGACCTGCATACGCAGTCATCGGCTCTTTGATCCAACGGATATACAAATGCTTAAAGGTCGATCGCAGCACACGCGGCGCACCAAAATCAATGGGCATCATCTTCTCAGGCAGCAGCCAACCCTCGATCGCCAAATTCTGAGGCGACAGCAGCGGATAGGTGATATCCACATCATTTAAGTCCAGACGATTTGCCGCCCTCTGAGTCGGAATTAAACGTGGATCCACCTTCAAAATCTCAACCAAGGCACGGTCTAGGGCAAACACATTGCTAGAAGCCGCTAACACGCCTAAATCTCTAGGCTCTCCTGCACTCGGCCCATTGCCTTCATGGCCAATAATGCCATCCAAAATCGTCAAATCTGGGTTGATGGTGCGTGCTGTTTCCACCAGCATTTCGCCAAACCGCTCCGCGTCCTTGCCCGCTTCTAAATGCCACCACGCTTTCATCTTGCCAGGGACACAGCCAAATAGGTTTTTGACCCCCATCGTCACCGTCAGCTGTACGTGAGACTTCACCTTGGGCAGATTAATCACCACATCTGCATCCATCACCTCTTTAGACAGGCGCAGATGATCGAACGCCTCACCCACGGCCTTGTACCTTGCCCCGTGGAACTCCACCACAGGAATCTCTAGTTCTTCCAGCATTGGTAAATAGCCGTTCGCCTTGGCCACCCCAAAGGCCGAGCCAAAGGCAGGGCCATCCCCTAAAAAGGGTTTGCCCCCCGCTTCCTTCACCAACTGGGCGACGCAGTAGACCACTTCAGGACGGGTGACGCATTCTTTGGTGGGGCGTGACCCTGTGAGCAAGTTGGGCTTTAGCAACACGCGATCGCCCTTCTTCACAAAGGCACCCATGCCCCCCAGCGGCTCAAGCAACTGCTCAATGGCGGCGCGTAGGGCGGGGCGATCGTAGGTAGTGGCACGTACCAAAGAAACAGGCACCGTTGACATAGGATCGCTCCGGCTAAACGTCTGTGGGATTTTCCTAGGCAGAAGGTGTAGCAGAGTCTGGCTCTGGCTCAGCCTCAGCCTCTGACACTGGGGCAACGGCGGCTTCAGCGGCGGCATCTGCCTTCTGCTGAATTTCTTCCGCCCGCTTTTGCTGACGGCGACGCTCACCTTCAATAAACTCAGCCATCGCTTTTTGCGCTTGCTCTAGTTTATCGATATTGCCTCGGTATAGCTCCAAGTCACGCTGGATTTTAGTGGCTGAAAGGTTCAGGGGTGCAGCCAGTTTTTCAATGAATTCATTGAGCTTTGCGGCATCTGTCACCAAAGCAGAATCCACAGATTCAAGTAGGTTATATAGACCAATGGCAAACAGGCGGCTGTACTTGAACTTGGTGTTGGAGGCGATCGCATGAAGGGTCCCAGCCACGCCCTGACCGCCAGAAGCAGCAGACTGCGTGATCCAGGCCAGCACATCTTCAGAACTGCGGCCTGCAACGGCAGCTTTTGCAGACTCAGCATCCCCACGGAATTGGGAAGGATCTAATTCTTCAGCACCGCAAAGCGCCTTAAAAATGGAGTCTCGATCTGTAGCTGGCTCATAGCCCGCCATAAAGCGATCAAAGGTGCCAACCACTCCGAGGGCAAAGATGGGATCGCGGCGGAAATCTTCATTCACACGTAGAAGATGGATTTCCACCATCAGCTCTTCTACCACCCGTCGGTAGACCGACGAAACGGGGCGGGTGTGTAAGGTGTAGAAGGCTCTTTTGGTATCGGAAACGGTACGGACGGTATTCACAACGCAAAGACGCTTGATAAACTGCTCTTATTTTCACATTATGGACGCCTTTGTTGCCACGGGATCATTTTATGCCGCTACCGACCGTGATTTTGCCAGGGTATCTCGCTGCGGCCCAAGATTATTTGGCCCTAGAGCAATATCTCAACACCGCAGGATTTCCCACAGTGACGGTGCCCTTGACCCGTAAAAGCTGGTGGGTCACGCTGGGTGGACGACCTGTTACCCCTATTTTGAGTTTGTTGGATCTGACCATTCGCCAAGCTTTAGCGCAGCATCAGGCGACTCAGGTGAATTTAATTGGGCACTCCGCTGGAGGCTGGATTTCGCGGATTTATATGGGAGGGGAACGGTATTGCGATCACCAATGGAATGGCCTACCCCTCGTAAACACCCTGATCACCCTAGGCACCCCCCACACCAGCCAAGAACGCTGGACACGCAGCAACCTCGATTTTGTGAATACCCACTATCCTGGCGCGTTTCATGATGCCTTGAACTACGTCTGCATTGCAGGGAAATCCATCTACGGTAAGCCAAGCCTGCGCTTGGGAGAATGGTTTACCTACCAGAGCTACCAGATCACAGGAGGCATAGGCCGCTGCTGGGGAGATGGTATTACGCCCATCGAGTCTGCCCATTTAAAAGGCGCGACAAATCTGGTTTATGACAACGTTCAGCATTCACCTCGGCCCTCGGGTACGGGTAAACAAGGTCAACCGCATTATTGTTGGTATGGCTCCCCAGAGATTGCCTCGCAATGGATCCAGTACTTAGTTTAGGCGTACTAAGTAAGTGGCAGCAACCAAAGTTACATGCTGGGCTTGGGTTTCGGCTCCGCTCAACCCGCAATAATTCGGGATTTGAGGGCTGAGCGAAGCCGTGGCTTGCCTCCCGTAGGGTAGCCCGGTGCAACTCTCTCCATCACGGGGGTATCTTAGAGTGAGCGATATGGGAACATCCGTCCAAAATGTCTAGCAATTACGACGCAATTCAGGCTTTACGGCAAGCGCTTAGCGTGTCGCCAGAGAATGTGCCCCTGCGGCAGCATTTGGCAGATACCCTGCTGGGGCAAGGCGAACCAGAGGCAGCAGAACGAGAGTACGTCCAAGCGCTCAACCTAGAGCCTAGCAACCTCCAGCTTAAGTTGGGGCTAGCGCGGGCCTTTTATCAGCAGGGTAAAGATTCTCAGGCACTGGTGCTGGTAGAGGATGTTCTAAAACAGGGGGAACCCTCGGCAGCAACCCTGACGCTGCATTCACGGCTATTGCTGAAAACGGGTTCCGTGGATCAATCCGTCGAGCAGTTCCGTAAAGCGTTGGCCCAAGATGAAACCCTTCAAGAATCGGATTTAGTAGAGCAGCTTGGCATCAATGCCAGTAATGACGCTGCGGTGGTGGACGGGCGGGTGCGATCGCAATGGGAACCTTCGGGCCAGGCCATTGATAAAAATATTGAGCGCCCCAACCTAACCTTTGCGGAGGTGGGCGGGATGGAGACCGTCAAAGAAGAAATCCGGCTCAAAATTATTTACCCGCTTACCCATGCGGAGATGTACAAAGCCTATGGCAAGGCGATTGGGGGCGGTATTTTGATGTACGGGCCTCCAGGCTGTGGCAAAACCCATCTGGCAAGGGCTACGGCTGGGGAAATTCAGGCGGGGTTTATTGCCGTGGGGCTAAACGATATTTTGGATATGTGGATTGGCAATAGCGAAAAAAACCTCCACGATGTGTTTGACCAAGCCCGACGCAATGGCCCGTGCGTGCTGTTTTTTGATGAAGTGGATGCCCTTGCCGCCAGTCGTTCTGACCTGCGCCAGAGTGGGGGACGCAATATTATTAACCAGTTTCTGTCGGAGCTGGACGGGGTGCAGTATTCCAACGAAGGGGTGCTAATTTTAGCCGCCACCAATGCGCCCTGGCACCTAGACAGTGCTTTTCGCAGACCAGGACGCTTTGACCGAATTATGTTTGTCCCGCCTCCCGATAGCCCTGCTCGTGCCGCCATTTTGCGTCTGCTGTGCAAGGGCAAGCCCACAGAAGATATTGACTTTGAGTTTTTGGGCAAAAAGACCGAAAATCTATCAGGGGCGGATCTACAAGCGCTGGTGGATACGGCGGTGGAGAAAAAGCTTCAGGAAGCAATGAAAACGGGAATTCCGAAGCCCTTAACCACTAAAGATCTCACCAATGCTGCGGGGGTGATTAGACCCTCCACCCGTGAGTGGTTTGGCACAGCCCGAAACTATGCGGTGCATGCCAATCAGGACGGCACCTATGATGACATTTTGAAGTACATGAATTTGTAGTTGGCGAATCGTAAATGACGGATCATTTCCAGCGATCGCAGCTCTTAATCAACCAAGGCCGTTATGACCTAGCCGAGAAAGAACTACGGCAGGTTCTGAGCGTAGAGCCAGATTATGCCTCAGCACATGGGTTACTGGCAGTTTGTTTGTCTGAGAAAAAGCAGCATGGAGAGGCGCTGAAGGAGATTCGTCAGGCGATCGCACTTTCCCCCAGTTACTCAGGGTTTCACTATATCCATGCAGGCATTCTGAGAGATCAGAACGCCTTAGATGCCGCCAAGAAAGCCATCCTAGAAGCCCTGCGCCTCGACCCAGAAGACGCGGACTGCTATGCACGGCTGGCAAGCATCCAGTACGACCAGCGAAAATATACTGAAGCCCTGAAGTCAGCCGAACAAGGACTCAGCATTGATGCAGAACATGTTTGGTCGATGAACCTGCGCCTGCTCGCGTTTATAGAATTAGGGCGCATTACTGAAGCCGAAGCAGAGGTTAATGGAACCTTAGCCATTGCGCCAGATCATCCGTTCCCTCACACCGTGAAGGGATGGGTACTGCTGCACCAAAACCGAAATGCGGAGGCGATGGAAAGTTTTAAGGAGGCTTTACGGCTAAAACCCGATCAAGAGTGGCCGCGCTTAGGGTTATTAGAGACATTAAAGGCCAGAAATTGGCTCTATCGCTTGATTCTTCGCCTTGACCTGTGGCGATCGCGCCTTAGCACGGGTCAGCGGTTTGCATTGCTTGCCTTGGTGATTCTGCCGCAAACAAGAGCACTGTTTCTGTTGATTGTGATTTTGATGGGGCTGGCAAAATCCTTCTTTACCTTTTTGTTGTGGTTTGACCCCTACGGAAAACTGGCCCTAAGTCCAAAAGAGATTGAAGGCAATAAAATTTTTGCCCTATTGCTGTCCCTGAGCGTTGTTGTCCTTTTATTTGCACTAGCCCTTGCGCTGCCAAAGCAAGCTGGAGCAGGGGCAGAAATACTTGCAGGACTGGCAGGTGGGCTTGTCTCCTTAACAGTCATAGGCTTTATCTTGTATGTGGTTGGGCTATTTTTATTTAAATTGGTGCGTCTATTTCTCACTCTGCTGGCAAAGCGTTGAGAGATTTTGTATTTCGTAAAGGATGCATAGACTGCAAACTGTTGCTAAAATTTTAAGCAATCTTATGATTTGTAACTAAGCTTTAAGTTCGCACAACCTTATACCTAAGCGTGTAAATCCTTATGACAGACAGTCTGGCTCAAGCATCCCTGCCCTTGGTCGATAGCCTTCAAGGTTCAGCCACCAGCAACGGCGGCAGTATGTCCCCTCGTGGCAGCGTGACAGAACTAACCCAGACTGTTAAGTTTGCACAACGCCATATTGGGCCGAATGCCAAAGAAACACAATCGATGTTAGAGACGCTGGGGTTAGCCTCCCTAGAAGCCCTGGCAGAAAAGGCTGTCCCTGCATCCATCCGGCTGAAGTCCCCGCTGAAGCTAGAGCCTGCCGCTAGTGAATCTCAGGCGCTGGGGATGTTGAGGGCGATCGCCAACCAAAACCAAGTCTTCCGCTCCTACATTGGCTTGGGTTACTCCGGCTGCATTACACCGCCCGTGATTCAGCGCAATATTTTAGAAAACCCAGGCTGGTATACCCAGTACACACCCTACCAGGCTGAAATTGCCCAGGGTCGCTTAGAGGCATTGCTGAATTATCAAACGATGGTCACAGACCTGACGGGCCTAGAAATTGCCAACGCATCCCTACTAGATGAAGGCACCGCCGCCGCCGAAGCAATGGCCATGTGCTTTAACCTCACCAAAAAGAAAGACGCCAAAACCTTTTTCGTCTCCAAAACCTGCCATCCCCAAACGATCGCCGTCATCCACACCCGCGCTGTGCCCCTAGAAATTGAAGTGGTGGTGGGCGATCATCAAACCTATGACTTTGCCGCTTCCACTTTTGGTGCGCTGCTCCAGTACCCCGCCAGTGACGGCACCATCTATGACTACCGAGCGTTTGCCGAAACCGCTCATACCAATGGGGCCTTGGTCATCGTTGCCGCAGATTTATTGAGCCTTACCTTACTCACACCTCCTGGCGAATTTGGGGCCGATATTGCAGTGGGGAACACCCAACGATTCGGCGTTCCCTTTGGCTATGGCGGCCCTCACGCGGCCTATTTTGCGACTAAAGATGCCTTTAAGCGCCAAATTCCAGGCCGGATTGTGGGTGTGTCCCACGATGCCCAAGGAAACACCGCCCTGCGTCTCGCCCTCCAAACCCGTGAACAACACATCCGACGGGATAAGGCGACGAGTAATATCTGTACGGCTCAAGTGCTTCTCGCCGTGATGGCGAGTATGTATGCGGTCTACCACGGGCCGACGGGACTCAAGCAAATTGCCAAACGAACCCATCAGCTTACGTCGCTGTTAGCAAAAGGGCTGGGTCGTCTGGGCTACGCGGTCAAGACTGAGCAATTCTTCGACACGATTCAGGTGGATTTGGGCGCAACGTCGGTGGGCGAGTTGGAAGGGCGATCGCAATCCCTCCGCATTAACTTCCGCCCCGTCGATCCACACACCGTCGGCATCTCCTTGGACGAGACCGTCTCGGTACAAGATGTGCAGGATATTTTGACGGTCTTTGCTGGGGACAATGCCCTAGATTTCACCTTAGATAGCCTGATTGATACCCTGCCCTCCGGTTATGGAGTACCCTTTGCCCGCACGAGTGAGTATCTCACCCATCCCGTTTTCAATCAGTACCACTCTGAGACCGATCTGCTGCGCTATATGCAGCGCCTACAATCCAAGGATTTGTCCCTTACTCACTCCATGATTCCCCTCGGCTCCTGCACCATGAAGCTGAATGCTACGGCGGAGATGATTCCGGTGACGTGGCCTGAGTTTGGTCAAATTCATCCCTTTGCGCCTGTTTCGCAAACAAAGGGCTATCAGGTGATGTTTCAACAGCTCGAACAAATGCTGTCTGAAATTACAGGGTTTGATGGCATTTCCCTTCAGCCCAATGCGGGTTCTCAAGGGGAATATGCAGGGTTGTTGGTGATTCGGAGCTACCACGAGAGTAGAGGCGATCGCCACCGCACCGTCTGCCTCATCCCCGACTCCGCCCACGGCACCAATCCTGCGAGTGCAGTGATGGCAGGCATGAAGGTTGTGGTGGTTGGCTGTGATGACGATGGCAACATTGACATGAAGGATCTGCAAGCCAAAGCGGAAGCGCATAAGGACGATCTAGCGGCTTTGATGGTGACGTATCCCTCCACCCACGGGGTGTTTGAAGAAGGCATCCGCGATATTTGCAGTCTCATCCATACCAACGGCGGTCAGGTCTATATGGATGGGGCTAATATGAACGCCCAGGTAGGGCTGTGCCGTCCGGCAGATTTTGGGGCGGATGTATGCCACCTCAACCTGCACAAAACCTTCTGCATCCCCCACGGTGGCGGTGGCCCAGGGATGGGTCCTATTGGTGTGAAGTCTCATCTGATGCCGTTTTTGCCCAATCATCCCCTGACGACGGTCGGCGGTGAGCAAAGCTTAGGCCCAGTTTCCGCAGCGCCTTGGGGCAGTGCCAGCATTCTGCCCATTTCTTGGATGTACATTGCCATGATGGGTCCTGATGGTCTGACGGATGCGACGAAGGTTGCGATTCTCAATGCCAACTACATGGCCCAGCGATTAGACCCTTACTACCCTGTGTTGTTCAAAGGGACTTCTGGCCTGGTTGCCCATGAGTGCATCTTGGATCTGCGTCACCTGAAGAAATCAGCAGGGATTGAAGTCGAAGATATTGCCAAGCGGTTGATTGACTATGGCTTCCACGCGCCAACGGTGTCTTGGCCTGTCCCTGGCACCATCATGATTGAGCCAACCGAAAGTGAATCCAAAATCGAACTGGATCGCTTTTGCGAGGCCCTGATTGCTATCCGGGCTGAAATTGCGGAGATTGAGGCTGGACAAGCCGACGATCACGACAATCCCCTCAAGTATGCGCCCCATACGGCGGCAGTTGTGACCGCTGACCAGTGGACTCATGCTTACTCTCGTCAAAAGGCAGCGTTCCCAGCCCCTTGGACAAAGGACAGTAAATTTTGGCCTGCGGTGGGTCGGATTGATAATGCATTTGGCGATCGCAATCTAGTCTGTAGCTGTTTGCCTGTGGATGCGTATACGGAATAGGTTCCTACATCACAAAAAAATGTAG
This sequence comes from Acaryochloridaceae cyanobacterium OTE_25_metabat_464, assembly GCA_031362245.1. Taxonomy (GTDB): domain Bacteria; phylum Cyanobacteriota; class Cyanobacteriia; order Thermosynechococcales; family Thermosynechococcaceae; genus JAAURS01. Next base: position 16,383 of record JANLSD010000102.1, read on the forward strand.
GGATGAGCATAACCCATCCCTACACGGTTAGATCTGGCACTAAGCCATAAATTTATGCAGTGATCGCCGAGTCTTGGGTGCCAACACCAAAACTTGCTGGACGCTCTATGTGCGTAACACGGTGCAATACGCGCCAAGTTCGGTTGCGTTTGTTACGGGCCAGTCTGAGGGTGATTGCTTCCTCGCGGTTGCTCATGAGCCATTCGGGATCGATCACTTCATCAAAGAAGCTGTCAAAGTGATCGGCATCAGGTTCCAAGTAGTAGGTCTTGAAGCGATAGCGGCTCACCTTTTCGCCTGGGAGAAGGGGGCGATCGCGATAATCTGTCACGCCACTTCCTTCGCAATCCACCACAACATCCAGATTGAACGCCGTTTCTGAGGTTTGGGTCTTCATCGAACTCAGGTTCAGGCTGGTGCCGCCCAAAACTTCCAGTTCAAACCCAATTCCCGACCCTTTGAGAGAGGTTGTCAGTCCAGCCATGATGCCCAAGTTGTAGGAGCCACCAATGGACGTTTCCTGGACGTTAGAGAACGACTCGGTGACGGAGCGCATACCGCCATCGGCATCCCAAACATAGGTATTGACGATGTTGCGTTTGCTGATGGATTGCAGGGCAGGGATATCCTGGAAAACATTCGGGTTGTATTGGGTGTAGTAGGCTTCGCGTCCTAGATCCTGTTGCTTAATTTTGTTCTCCAGAGCGTAAGCTTCCTTAACCTTGAGGTAGCTGGCGGGATAGCTGCTTCCGTACTGCGATCGCATTTGAGGTGCTGCCCTATAGAAGTCCCGATCCGCAGATTGAGAGCCTACCTGACCGTCCAGAGAGCCGTTCAGTTGATAGGCTGGGTTGATGTTAAAGGTAACGATATTAGTATCAGGCGGAATGTCAGAATTTGGCATAATCTGATACGCAATCATGCTGCCACTCCCCTTCATCTTCAGGATAAAAACATCAGCCACCGCAGATGTGAGCAAGGCATAGCCTACATTTTTAGGGATAAATCGATGGCCCACGGCTGGGTTCTGCGGAGGTATATTTTCAGGTTCCTTATACCCAAACAGCTTGAGGGAGTCGCTAAAATTGACCGTGACTGCAGAACTGGCGCTGGAAGCTTTAAGCGTTCCGGCACTATAATCGAGGTTGAATTCAGCCAGCGCCTCAAACTCGCTTTCAACCTCGACACCAATCCCCACCGAGGTTTTTAGAGAAGCCCCAATTGCTGTGTGTAACGAGGTCTGTACAGCATCTTCCCGCGAGCTACTCCAAGTTCGAGTGATGGTCTGTGCCTCTTGCAGTTGTACCGAGGAAATCCCCTGGTAGCTATCCTGCAACGTGAGATTTTCACTTGGAATAGGGGGTGCACCTTCGATATAACCGATTAGGGTTGGTTCAATTTGCATGTTGCCAACGAATTGCTGTTCCAGTTCTCCAACGCGCTGGCCCGTTAGCATATAAACATTACCTGTGGGTAACAGGTAGGAATAACAACGCCACAGCAGTGCAAAACGGCGATCGCTATTCTTTTCCTTCATCATGCAACCGTACTCGGCAGGTATTACGCCTAGGACTGAAGCCTCAAACAGAGGTTCAAAGGAATGTCCACCCATAGGCGTTGATGCCGCCGACCAAGTTACATTGTGAAGCGTACCGTGGTTTTGGGTTGCAGAGGTGTCGTGAGCTTGGCTGCTATTAATGTCATCAAATGACCAGTATCCCACCAAACCTGGTTCGTGGCCGCTCAGACGTTGATTCATATGTACCTGAATTTGATCCTGGCTCAGGGCTTTTTCCCAGATACAAACCTCATCAATTTGACCTTTCCAGACGTTGTCAACCTTCCCAATCCAATAGCTACTATTAGCTCTATAGCAAGTTGAGGGAGCTGGTTTAGTGGCAATCAGTCTGCCATACCGGTAAAAGCGATATTCAGTCCCCTTTTTGACCCAAGTAATGTGGGTCATTCCTTCCCCATTAAAAACATTCGGGATAACATCAGTAAAGCGGTTTCCCAAAGGGTCATAGGAGTCGTAATGCATCCCTAGACCGTCAGAAGTAACCCAGAGGCTCGGTTTGCGGAATTGATCCCCTTGCTTACCCAGAAGGCCGTGATAGGTTCCATCTTTAGATTTGGTAGCAGCCCATAATGAAATGGTAAAGTCAGTCTGACCTGGGCGAAAGGGATCTTGAATTTCAACGTAGCTTTGACTGCCATCAAATCTTAGAGCAGTTTCTGGGAGATCTACAACCCAACGCTCTGTGACAGTATCGTAGGCTGGGCAGCGCATCAAAGAGCGCACGCCCATAAATTGCAATTGAACCGTTCCTTCACCGCTTTCAGTTAGTGCAAAACTATGGTTTTGGTTGTCGAAGAGGCACTGAGCAAAGCCTAGTTTCGCGCCTTGAATCTTTAATCCACTGGTATCTGTATTTAGAGTGGGCATAGAGAGATCCTGCTGCTTGAAAGATTGCAGCGTGCTCAAAAACGCATCCTCGTAGTTCTGACCTCCAATTTGTGTGGCACTATAGTGTTGGCCATCTAAACCTGGAAACAGGCTGCCAATAGTGGTGAGACTAACAGACTCTTCTACAATTGCTTGGGTGAAGGTGGACGTTCGCTTTTCCAGCTTGGCATTGCGAAGTTCGATGGTGTTCCAATCCCCTGCGGGGGCATAGAACCCAATTACCCGCATCTGAGTCATGGCCTGAGAAATGACGTAGGTTGCGGTTGCCCGTTGCCAACCATCCTTCAGAGACTCAATTTGGGCTGAGATTCTTGCCTGCCCAGTGGTAGCACCCTGAGCATCTTGTCCCCAGAAAGAGAAGTCGATGGCATTAATGGGGCGATCGCCGCGAAACTCGAAGCTTTCGGAGTAATTTGCGCCGCGCTGGACGGGAAAGACAGCCTGAGTACGATACTCAGAGACCGAGCTTCCATCCTCAAACCGATGTGCCAAGTTATAGGCCAGAGAAGTGCCAAAAACGTTGCCAGGATTGGCCAGAACCACCCGATCTCCGTTCCGTGCCTCCACAGTGCTCAGATGGTTCTGGAGAAGCAAAATCTCCTGTGCGTCTTTTCTCAGTAAAGTCAGTATAGGCTGCTCGTTGAGTTCAGCCAGGGTACCGTCCTTGGAGATGGAAAAGCTCAACACTGATGCAGTGGAAGGCGATCCAAATGGGGCATTGGGTTCGGCTGTCCCTATCACAAGCATGACGCGCTGTCCTCGCTTCGCAAAGAAGGATTGACCATCATCGCCCACAACCGGTTCTTGTTTGGCATAGAGGCTGGCGTTCATGGCCCCCCAAACCTTTATATTCGCAAGTTTTAGACTGCGTTTAATAAGCCCTGGCACTAATCGTTGCTGCTCTTGACCATCATCGGTGGCATAGGTGATTTGGCGATCGCTCAGGTCAAAGGGCATATCCTTTGAGTGCCGTAATGAAACAATGTCAATCTTCTCGGTAAGAGAATTGTAGGCAAAAATTTGCCACCGCTGTTCCTCCGGGGTACTGGTTGGCAACAGCAATGGTGCATACCAACCCGTCTGTAGATTTTGAATCCCTGTCAATTCAAAAGTAGGCTCTAGAAAGAAACCATTGTCTCCCTTGCTTCCTTCCTTGCGATAGCCCAAGGAATCGATCTTGAGTGAGACATATTTTTGCCCACTCCCTTTGAATCGGATCTCAACCTTGGGTTTCAGTACATTGCTGACCATATCGAAGACATAGCGATTCACGTACAGCGAACCCATTTTCGACTGTCGAAAGACGTACAGATGTTCTCCATCCGATACTGCCTTCACAGGAGCTACTGCCGTGCTTGCCTGAGTATCTGTATAGATGGCTTTCACTGGATCGTTGGCTTGCTGTCTCGCCACCACGGATGCATCTTCAGGGGTGCTCAGAGCAGGCAGAATCAGTGGTTTAGCCTCCGTCCAGGTGTCATCATCTTTCTTGATGGCATAGTAAACTTTTGCGTCTTGAGTGATGGTCAACAGGAGCACTTTCCCTTGGTGCACAATAGTCGAAATATAGGCATAGCTTAGCTGGGGTTGGAGTTGAGTAAAAGCTGACATGACGGATTCTCCAGTGTTGATAAGTGAGTACAAGAAGGAGCGTTACGCTTGATGCCGGTGCATCGCGCTTCAATTCCTTCCATGGCTTCAAAGTATCAATGTTGAATAGATGTCCACATCCTATAAATGTCACGTCAACGCCATGACAAATGTCATAGCTGGGATTGCGTTCTAATCCACTACAAAGCAACAAAAAAGAGGCTAAAAGCCTCTATTGGGAAAATCAGAATTGAGCGTTTTGGGAACACAGGTTAACTGCTGGACTAACTTGCTTTTGGGTGATGGGCGATCGCAATAGAAGATTGATCCGGCATCGATTGCGGTAGCGTGGTTAGGTTGCTTGGGGAAGCATCATCACCAACACCCCCTGAACCATCAAAGGACTTTGCCGAAGCCGGAGAAGGCATCCATAACGACAGGATTCCAGTAATACAACTCCAGTACAATGCATCATTTTTATCTTTTTCTGGAATATCTGTTCTTAACAATTGAAATGAACAGACCCCTAAAATACAAAAACTAAAGAAAAACTGAATAATTAGCTTAATAGAATGCATGTCATGCCAGGAAAATGGCTCTTGAATTTCAATGAAATTTGGTTTATAGCTTGACATAGTATTTACTCAAATTATTCGGGTTCAAGAAGTGAGATTACCCTTAATATATCGGTAGAAATTCCATTGATCATCTACTAATTGTCACTTACCAGACCTGACAAATGTCATGGGGACAACGCCTCTAACTTCATGGTGCTGATGCGGGTCAACCCATACAAATAACTCTAAAGCCAACATCTCCGCCTCGATAGGTATAAGGGGCTTGAAATCGAGCCGCAGATCGACAGCGCTCTCCACTACTGCCCCAAGATCCCCCACGTAACACAGCCCGCATCGTTGTATGCGTAGCAAGCCATGTATGCCCATCAATAGGGGGGGCTGCAAAACTATTTTGCCAGGAATCAAGACACCACTCCCAAACATTTCCGTTCATTTGGTATAGTCCCAAGGCATTTGCTGTAAACTCACCCACATCAACCGTTCTTTTTAAAAACTCACCCTTGGGTTGAGATGCATAAGGTTGCGCTCCATTAAAGTTTGCCAGAGCAGAAGTAATCGTTACTCCAAAAGGAAATGGCGTTTCAGTTTTGGCGCGACAAGCATATTCCCATTCAGCTTCGGTGGGTAGACGGTAAGTTCGCCCAGTATATTTTGATAGTCGCAGACAAAATTCGTTGGCCTCCAACCAGGAAATATTTTCTACAGGTAGTTCAGCACCCCTAAATTTAGAGGGAGACATAGACAAATCAAGGTTGATCTTAGGAAGATGAGCAATAGCCTTCCATTTCTCCTGATTAATCGCATGCTTACTCATTAAATATTGAGAGGTTTTCACTAAATGAAAAGGACTTTCATTGCTGTTATGAAAAATCTCATCATCTGGTGAACCCATCATAAATTGTCCACTAGGGACTAGAACCATATCAAGAAAAAGCTCGTCATTGATTGATTCGCGAAAAATATCAGATTTTATCGTCTTTCGCCTAATAATTTTCCCAGATTCATCCACACTTACAGTTTCAAATTCATAGTTTTGCAATCGAAACTTGTCAGTATCTAAGCTTCCGAGTTTATCCCCATTCAGGTTGCATGACATTACTCCACCAGTGCTAGCACCAGCTAAGGCTAACCACTTTAAAAAGCAACGACGTTTCATGAGACTCATTTAGGGATATGACTAAGTAGGGTTGGGTTGAAATACGGAGTTATATTTCAAAATTCAAATCAGCCTTTGACGCTTATCTAGTAACGGTTCTGAGGATTTTACAAAACTTGATTTAGTTACGTTTAACTACCCCAAGCTACTTACAAGTTTTAGATATTATCAACAAAATTATGAATATATTTTTGACAAAGATTTTTAAAGAATTAGGTGGGCAGGGTTAGAGACAAAATTTCTTCAAAACAGAATTCATTTACAAGTTGAGTTAAGGCATCAGAAGCCTGGATATGGGTTAACGGAATTAGCTCAATTAGTTTTAAAATTTCTTTGCTATTTACTTTGGTTGCAGCTTGATGAAGTCGATCTATCCAATCCTGAGACATGATATCTAAATCTGCTCGTGTAATGGGCTGGGTAACAAAGTGGTTTGTGTTGCATTCATTTACGATACCTTGTTCTGAATCCGAGTTGTAAATGTAATGAATTCCTAAGTGCTGAGCTAACTTTTCAAAGATAAGCTCAGGGCGAAAAGGTTTTCGGATAAAATCATCACAGCCTATTGCAAGTATGGCTTTACGGTCTTCCTCAAAGGCACTACCTGTCAGAGCAATGATAATGACTGGATGAGTCGTATGCGATCTTATTTGCTGCGTTGCTTCATACCCATCCATAACAGGCATACGCATATCCATTAGGATTAAATGAGGACTCCAGCTCTTCTGAAGGGAAATTGCCTCTAATCCATTACAAGCTTCTTTGACTTCAAATCCCACAGGGGTTAGTAATTCAAATAGGAGTTCCCGATTTTCAAGTTTGTCTTCAACAATGAGAATTTTATAGATAGGCTGATTGGGGGCTAAGGCGATCGCATCCCTAGCGGGACTTGAGTTCTGAGATTGTGGTGCTTCCCTCAATGTGAACTGAATTTCAAATCCAAAAAGGGTGCCTTCCCCGACCTGACTTTGGACCTTTAGCTCCCCTCCCATCAGCGTCACAAAATATTGGCTAATAGAGAGGCCAAGCCCTGTCCCTTCATGGGCATTTCGGCCTGCTTCAGTTTGAACAAAGGGTTCAAATAACTGTTTTAATTCGACAGGAGATATCCCAAGTCCTGTATCTTCAACCTCAAAGGCAATTTGAACTGTTGTGAGATCTAGGTAATGATTGAGACGATGCTTCACGCGCAAAGTCACACTCCCCTCGGTTGTAAATTTAATCGCATTATTGAGCAGGTTCATTAGAATTTGGCGAAGCTTACTCTCGTCGCCATACATCGAGTGTGGGAGATGGGTGGCAACATCAAAGTTAAGCGTCAACCCTTTAGATTCAGCTTTAAGCTGAAACATTTGATGTAGGCCATCTAAAAGTTGATCCAGGTCGAAATCACCCTCATGCAGTGTGGTTTTTCCGGTCTCAATTTTAGAAATGTCCAATACATCGTTAATGAGTGATAGCAGGTGTTCCCCACTGCGATTAATCGTACCTAGATATTTCTGCTGCTGAGAATCGAGAACGCCCTTCTTTGTCATTAATTGCGTAAAGCCGAGAATGATATTGAGCGGGGTACGCAGCTCATGGCTCATATTGGACAAAAACTGGCTTTTGATATTATTTGCATCTTCAGCCCTAGCCCTGGCATCTTTAGCCTCTTTTTCACTTTCAGCGAGTTGAGCAGTTCGCTCCTCCACGGCTTGACTTAGGTTTTGCTCGCGTTTTGTAACTTCATGGGCCATATCCTGAAATGCACGAGCAAGTTGTCCTGGCTCATCCTCACGGCGAGTCACCTTAGCAAGATTAGGCGCATCGAATGCACTTAAATGCTCTGAGGTCATCGATCCAGTCCCAACACGCTTGGTAATCTGAATCAGTTGCTTAATGGGATGAATTACTTTGTGATTGAGTAATCCATTAATCAAGACGACGGCTGCTGTAAAAACCATTGTAAAAATGGACATGATGAGTGCCCAGGCTTGATGGGTATGAGCCAAAATTTCATCCGCTGGCACATAAATGGTTTGCGCCGCCACCACTTCATTGAGCCTCCAGCCAAATCCACCTTCAGTGCCATAGGTGGCAATCATGCTTTTCGGGGCAGATTCGGGAGTGCTATGGCAAACTAAGCAGCTTGATTTTGAAACGCTCAGCGGTTTTGCAATGTAAAACAACTGCTGACCCGCTGCACTTCGATAGCCAGAGAGTTCTTTCAAGGAAGGCTGTTGCCGAAAGGTTTCGACCAGTTGGGCCTCAAACTGATCGGCTCGGTCTTTAGGATTAGTAGGGTTTAAGGTTGCTTCTTTGTACTGGAAATCATTAAATTCAGGATCGTTACGAAATCGTTCAAAAACTTTACGAGCGGAGAATGCGGGTACAGCTTCACTAATAAAGGTTGGCAAGGTATCAAGCTTAGGATTGAGGATCGGCTCAATATGTTCGCTGGTATAGGCTCTGACAGAGTCCATCGTTTGCGTCAAAAGCTTTGCTCTCATCGTGATGTCTTCTTCCGCTTCTGATTGCAGTGCACTTGAGAGCGTTATGCCGCTGAGAATGACGCCACCCAGAAAAACGAGCGTGAGTAACAGGGTAAACTGGGTTCCAAGCCTTTGTTTTTTAAGCATTTCAATCCCTTAACTCCTGAAGTCTCAAACACAGGGTTTTGATTTATTTCGTACCGTCCTATGAACGAGCACCAGTATAGGGGAGACCTCCTCATTGTTGATGATACACCTGACAATCTACGTCTTCTCTCTGAGATGCTTCAAGGCCAAGGGTACGATGTGCGAAGCGTCAAAAGTGGCTCGATGGCTTTAATGGGGATTCAGGCCCAGCCGCCTGACTTAGTGCTACTGGATATCAACATGCCAGGGATGTCAGGCTTTGAAGTCTGCGAGCAACTAAAATCTAACCCAAAAACGGATCGTATTCCTGTCATTTTCATTAGTGCATTGAATGAAGTTTTCGATAAAATCAAAGCGTTCTCAGTTGGTGGAATTGACTATATTACAAAGCCCTTTCAAGAGGAAGAAGTACTAGCGCGAGTTGAAAATCAGCTCACAGTCTGCCGTTTACAGGCTCAGTTGCTTCAGGCACTAGAACAGGAGCGCATGCTGAATCAGCGGATTGAGGAACTAGCAACTTTAGAGGAGCGAAATCGAATTGCTCGCGAGGTTCATGATTCTCTGGGACATTTGCTGGTCGCACTTAATATTCAAATGGAGACGGCGCTTACATTATGGAACAATGCTCCCAATCAAGCTTACACGTACTTACTAGAAGCTAAGAATTTAGGTTCTGAGGCTTTGACAGCAGTGCGGCAGTCGGTCTTAGATATGCGCTCAGATCCGCTTCAGGGGAAGATGCTAGAAGATGCGATTCAAATCCTCACGCTAGAGTTTCAACATACTACAGGTATAACCCCAGAATGCCAGATTGATCTCTCTCAGCCTGTGTCAAATCGGGTAAACACCGCAGCGTATCGAATTCTACAAGAGGCCCTTACCAATATCTGTAAATACGCCAAAGCAACGTTTGTTCAAATCCAGATCCAAACGATAACGGACGATCTATTTCTCGTCATTAAAGACAATGGAAGGGGGTTTAGTTTGGCACAAACCCCAAATGGTTTTGGTCTTCAAGGGATGCGAGAACGAGTGGATGGGTTGGGAGGCCAGATCAATATTGTTAGTGAGATGGGTGCGGGGTGTCATATTTCTGTTCGATTACCGAGGCGATCACCATGATACGAGTCCTTCTTGTTGAAGATCAAGAAATTGTGCGGCGTGGATTAAAAACGCTTTTAGAAACAAAAGCAGATCTTAAGGTAATTGGTGAGGCTGCAAATGGAAAACAGGCCCTTGAGTCGATAGAAACGCTTCACAAGAATTCTGAAATGCCAGATGTGGTATTGATGGATATCCGTATGCCAGTGATGGATGGCGTTGAGGCAACCCAGCGCATCTGTGAAAAATTTCCTGAATCAAAAATCTTAGTTCTGACGACCTTTGATGACACTCAATTTATTGCTCAAGCCTTGCGTTTTGGTGCAAAGGGCTATCTTCTCAAGGATACGCCCGCTGAGGAATTGGCTGAAGCCATTCGTTCTGTGCATAGAGGGTATACCCAGTTTGGCCCTGGCATCTTAGAAAAGGTGATGACAAAAACCTCTATTGGTGAACCCACACCGACTGAGCTACCGCCAGGGATGTCAGAACTATCTGCCAGAGAGCGAGAGGTATTACGGATGATTGCAACGGGTAGCAGCAATCGAGAAATTTCTCAAGCACTTTTTCTCTCTGAAGGTACAGTCAGAAATCACATTTCCCATATTTTGACACGACTGAATCTTCGCGATCGCACTCAAGCTGCAATTATTGCAAATGCTTTTTTAGGCTGCCTAAACCCTTCTGACGCCTTGAACCAGGGACGTTAACGCTTTCTCCAGAAGATGGCAATACTGTTCTGTTAATCTCAGCATCTTTGTACTCGGCCCCCTGCCCCCCTTTCTCATAGCCCGACAGGGCTTTATTCTGGGGGGAGTAATTCTATTGGGATGAAAAAGTCACAATAGTGCGGATCCAAATACTATCACTCTTTTTTATTCACGCACTAATTTAGCGAAGTAGCCTTTGTGTTCTAATCTGTGCACCTCTAATTCAGCTTCATCTAGACTTCGATAGAATTCATCTTTGATCCAAGACGAATCGGTATCTAATCGGTAAAAAACGTCGTAGCGCTCAAACAAATGGTCATCGCTGAAAAAGAAGTGGTGAGAACGATGTCGATCCCTAAAACTATGATCTAAATCGTCATGATGACTGTTCATAGAATGATGGTCAGAATCTGACCCAAAACTCAGATGTAGTCCACCGAAATGTCCATTTGCTGAAGCTGGTAAACTTGATGCAAGCGTTCCCAAAGGAAGGATAATTCCCAAGACCGTTAAAACTAGTTTTTGGGCTGAACGGACTTGGTTATATTGTTGAGTAGTCATGGTGTTTTCTCCTGAAATTTTGAAATAGATTGAATGGCTAGGAAGTTTTTTAGGAACTTTGCTTTGCCTTCGATAGCCCTAATCTATGACAAGGAGATAGGTCGATACATCGTATAAATGTCATCTGTCCACCGTGACAAATGTCATTTTCAAAGAATCCGTTAGGATTGTGGATTGAATAAGATCTAGACTTTTGCTAAAAATGATGGACTTTAAAAAAGATCTATTCCCTCAATGGTGTCGTGATAGTGGGCATGGGCGGCTTCTCCGCAGGTGCGTGGCGTGGGAAATACTTTGCCAGGATTTGCCAATTCTCTGGGGTTAAAGGCAAGGCGAACAAACTGCATAGTGTCTAGATCTGTTGGCGTAAACATTTCTGGCATATAGCAGCGTTTATCCGCTCCAATGCCATGCTCACCAGAGATGCTGCCGCCTGCTCTAACGCATAGCCTTAGAATTTCGCCGCCAATTTCTTCAACTTTTTCAAAATCTCCTGGAATGGAATCATCGTACAAAATGAGGGGATGCAGATTGCCATCGCCCGCATGAAACACGTTTAAAATTTTGTAGCCAGATCTTTCACTTAGGGCCTCAATTTCCTTAAGCACCGATACCAATTGGGTTCGAGGAATCACCCCATCCTGGACAAAGTAATTGGGACTCATTTTGCCCGCAGCGGCAAAAGCAGCTTTGCGGCCTTTCCAGAACTTCATTCGTTCTTCGGCATCCTTAGCAGCGGTGACGTTGCGAGCACCATTATTGCGGCAGATGGCTTGGACTCGATCGCGACTGGTCTCCACCTCTACACCCAGTCCATCCAGCTCAATCAGCAAAATGGCTCCGGCATCTCGGGGATAGCAGTTGGTTGCTACGACGTTTTCAACCGCAATAATGCTGAGGTTATCCATAATTTCCATCCCCGCCGGAATAATGCCCCCTGCAATAATGTCTGCAACGGTTTTTCCAGCGGCTTCTATATCCGTGAAGTCTGCCAAGAGTACTTCAACCACTTCGGGGGTTTTGGTGATATTGAGGGTGATTTCGGTGGCGATGCCTAGGGTGCCCTCGGATCCAACAAAGAGTCCGGTGAGGTCATAGCCTGGGGTTTCGGCAATTTTGCTACCCACTTCAATGAGTTCGCCATCGGGCAGTACAATTTTCATGCCCAGGACGTGGTTGGTGGTGACGCCGTATTTAAGGCAGTGGACACCGCCGGAGTTTTCGGCAATGTTGCCGCCGATGGAGCAGATAATTTGACTGGAGGGGTCTGGGGCATAGTAAAAGCCTTCGCCACTCACAGCTTGCGTTACCCAAGCATTAATAACACCAGGCTGTACCACCACGCGCTGGTTTTCAATGTCCACCTCTAAAATGCGGTTCATGCGGGTGGTGACAATCAATAGGCAGTCTTCCGTGGGCATGGCCCCCGCCGATAGCCCTGTGCCTGACCCTCGGGCGACGAAGGGAATATTGTGGCGATCGCACAGTTTGACAATATCCACGACTTCTGGAGTGGTTTTAGGCAGCACGACCAGTCCAGGGAGTTCGCGATAGCTGGCTAGGCCGTCGCATTCGTAGACGGAGCGTTCTTCCCGACTGCTGATGATGCCGTCTTGGCCCACGATGGTCTCTAGGTTCTGGATGATGGGCTGCCAGTTTCGGCTGGGGGCGGTTGCAATCATGGGGGAAACCATTGCAGGGGGCTTGTTGCTTCCTTCTTAGTATAAGGCGCGATCTATGCAATGCTTGACTAGAAATCGAGGCGTTTTAGCGGTTCTCTAGCACTCCAATCAGGACAACGCCACGGGTTTTTTGGGAGACGGGATCGGTGGTTTTGATGGCTTCCCATAGTGATTTGGCGCTCACCCATACCGATGGATACTTGTAGCGGGAGACATCTAAGATCAAGAATTGATCTTGAGTGGCGTTATAGGCCGCTAAGGGTGAAATGTGACCGCCGCCTTCTTGACCAATCGCTCGTCTTGAGTAATTGACCAAGACGAAGTTGCCGGATTGCTTGAGGTTTTGGCTTACCATTTTGCGAAAGGCGTTGAGACTGAGGTCTCCACCGTAGTGAATTTCGGCGTTGACGGGATAGCGTTCTAGGATGGCTGCCAGTTGGGCTAAGGTTAGCCCTTGGCGTTCAATCTGCTGTCGGGAAATGACGGTCTCTGTCTCGGCGTTAAACAGGTTGTCTTGGGTGAAATAGTTGCGTTTCCACGCGGGGGCAATGGGTGCTGGAACACCCAAGGCATTGAGTACCATTACGGCGCTGGCAATGCCACAGAAGGCTTGGTTATCTTGGGTTATGAACTGGCTAGAGAGGGAGATGAAGTCTGCTTGAGCCTGACTTGTGTGGAGGAGTTGTTCGCCTTGGAGGGATGGAAGGGGCGTTAGGGTTTGGGGTAAGGGTAAGGTTTGAGTGAGCGCTAGCCTGTTTGTAACGGCAAAGGTTAGCCCAAGGGTCAGCAGGAGGGGGCTAAGCTGAGCGAATCTGACCCGTTGAATCATTGTTTTAGACCCCCAGGTTTTGATTTTTCTTGGCGCTGTTCGTAGGTAGATTTTATTGTAGTAGATGATTTGAGGTGCGGAGATCGCGCAGTTCTAATAATTTCTACTCAAATATCAAAGGGCAACCTCTCTAGCCTTCAGATTACTATCTGATAACCAAACCACTATTTCTTCTGAAAAAGCGATCTCAATTGCCGTTTTAACTACGATCGCCGATCACACTACGTAAAATCCAAAGCGATTCAGATAAGCATTGTCAGCATCAGTTTGGCATCAGAGAATCGTGATTTTGGAAACCCTCTTTTTAGGCGAAACCTTGAGTATTCAGGTTGTGACGGGGTAGCAGCCTAATGCGGGACAGTTTGAGACGATACTTGACCAACTGAAATCGATGTGGCATTGTCCCACCAGCGTTAAGGCTCAAAGCCTTACGTTTGAGCCTACCCCGCCTTAAACTGATACCCCAAGGGATTGAGCAACGATTGGAGGGGAACCCTCTTTCACCTAAATGGGACGTCTTCTTACGTTAGGCCAAATTGCAAGGTATCTTCTGTTTAGAAAATCACCTTACGGCTTGCCCAGAAAATCGATCTTACCCAGCTCCACCCCAGAATGCCTGAGAATGTTGTAAGCCGTTGTGACATGAAAGTAAACATTGGGCAGCACAAAAGTAAGCAAATACTGTTGCCCTTGCAACACTAATGTTTCAGCACCCATCGGCAAACTAATCGACTTTTCCTCAGAACCATCAATTTGTTCAGCAGTAAACGTCTTCAGATAAGCCGTCGTGTTCTGGAGCCGCGTAATCAGTTGTGCAAACGTTGTTTCATCATCTTCAATCTTCGGGGCTTCTGTGCCTGCAAGTCTTGCCACACCTCTTCTTGCCACATCTGAAGCAATTTGGACTTGTTTCGCCAACGCAAACATATCGGGATACAGTCGGCTATTAATCAGCACAGCCGGATCAATTTTTTTGCTCTCGGTATGATCAGCAGCCTTTTCCAAAATTGCGGCAAGGTTGCTCAGAGAACGAACCAAGGGTTGTACTGAGGCTTGATACATGGAAAGGGTCATGGCATGCGCTCCTAAGAATCATATCCGCCAGACTATTGTCCCCTAGTGAGGGTGCCCTAACCTACACAATTTTTCCAGATATGCCCTAGATTTTGAGCAGAGGTGGCTTGAATCCCTTCCGTCTAAGGGTTTTGGACGGATTTAGGCCGAAACAGCTTGGCAATTCCGTTGACCAGGGTTTGCCGTGGCAAAAACCGAGCGGCATTAACGATCATCTGGTTGCCCATTCCACCCGTCACAACATTAGAATGCCTTTTGTCAAGTGCCTGAAGTGCTTCTTGAACAACGACCTCCGCCGAAACAATCCCCTGGCCTTCACTGGCTAATGTTTGAGGGAAATCCGCTACTTCAAAAAAGCGCGATTCTGTTGGCCCTGGACAAACCGCCATAATGTGAACCCCTGTGCTTTGGTTCTCGGCCCACAGTGCTTCGCTAAAGCTCAAAACGAATGCCTTGGTTGCAGCATAGACGGAAAAATAGGGCATGGGCTGAAATGCAGCAATGGAAGCAATATTGAGAATACTGCCCGATCTTCGCTCCTGCATTTGAGGCAAAAATTGATGGGTTAGATCCACTAGGGCGGCAATATTAAGCTGAATCATGTCGAGCTGCTTTTGACGGGGGCGATCGCCAAATGCCCCATAGTCTCCAAACCCTGCATTGTTAATGAGTAGGTCAATCTCTAAACCCAATGCTTCGACTGCTTTGTAGAGAAGGGTTGCGGTATCGGGCTGGGTCAAATCTTGTACAATCACCTCGGCTCGGATGCCGTACTGGCTTTTCAAAGTATTGGCTAACGCCACCAGCCGATCTTCAGAGCGAGCAACCAGCACCACATTCATTCCACGCTTAGCCAGTGCCTCTGCAAAGGCCGCACCAATGCCCGAAGATGCCCCAGTGATCAGTGCTGTGCTCATGTTCTATATTTTTCTCAATCATTTTCTTTGTAAATCTTAACATTCGTCAAGAATAAACTTGGTTTGGGATTTTGAGCGGGTGGGCGGTAAATGGCATCCATGACTGATGAGTGATACCCTCGCACACTCTAATGATTCGGTTTTGCTAGACTGTAAAAATCGTTAACAGTCTTCCTATCACAAGGTCTAGCATGTCTCCAAGCGCTGCCCTCCTGTCTCGAGAACTCCCAAACCTAGACTACGCCGTGAGCCGCGATCACTTTGATGAAAGCTGGCGACGGCCCCTCTCCACACTCTTGGGTCTAGGCCGAGCCGCAGGGGCTGACCTTATCGAATTTTTCCTGGAGCGCGTGAACTATATCAGTGCTCAAGCTGAAGACGATGCCATCACTAGCCTCTCACCCCGCTTAGCCACAGGGGCAGGGGTTCGAGTGTTTGTAGGAAGCACAGACTGCTACGTCAGCACCAATGATCTGAGCTTTGACGGGTTACGGCGATCGCTCGAAAAAGCCCTGTCCATCATGGGTCTCACCCTCCCAGCGCCCAGCGCCTTTGTGCCAGAAATTAATCTAGAATTGCTGCGGGATTACGCCACCGCCCGCAATAAAGATAGTTGGTTAGCAGGCTGTAGCCCCATGCAGGAAATGAGCGAGGTGTTACTTGCAGCCAACGCCAGCCTGCTTCAAAAAGCCCAGCATGTCCAATCCCGTAAAGCCATATACTTCCGCGATTGGCAAGAAGTTTTAGTGGCAGCCAGTGATGGCGTCTTTGCCCGTGATATTCGCCTGACTCAGTCTGTGGGCTATAACCTACTGTGCGAAGAAAATGGCGATCGCGCCTCCATTGGCAAACGCGTTGGAGCCACCTATGCGCCAGACTTCCTCAGAACCTGGGATTTTGCCACTGATGCTGATGATGTGTCCCATTCTGCGGCCCAGATGATCCATGCCGACTTTATTGAATCGGGGACTTACCCTGTGGTGATGGCGAATGAGTTTGGCGGCGTAATCTTCCACGAAGCCTGTGGACACCTCCTCGAAACCACTCAGATCGAGCGAAAAACCTCTCCCTTTGCGGACAAAAAAGGTGAAAAAATTGCCCACGAAAATCTTACTGCCTGGGATGAAGGTCTAACCGATAACGCCTTTGGCACCATCGATATGGACGACGAAGGGATGCCCGCCCAGCGCACCCTGCTGATTGAGAATGGGATTCTGAAAAACTTCCTGAGCGATCGCGCTGGAGCCATGCGTACAGGCAACCCTCGCACGGGCAGTGGACGTCGCCAAGGCTATGCTTTCGCGGCTGCGAGTCGGATGCGCAATACCTACATTGCCCCTGGCAACTACACCACTGACGAGATCTTTGCTTCCATTGAAAAAGGGCTGTACTGCAAAAAGATGGGCGGCGGCAGCGTCGGCCCTACCGGACAGTTTAATTTTGCGGTGGATGAAGCCTACCTGATTGAGAATGGCAAAGTAACCAAACCACTCAAAGGTGCAACGCTGATTGGTGAAGCCACCGAAATCATGAACAAGATTTCCATGTCTTCTAAAGATCTAGGTTTAGCCGCTGGTTTTTGTGGTTCTGTAAGCGGCAGCATCTATGTCACTGTGGGGCAACCCCATATCAAAGTCGATTCCATCACGGTGGGGGGACGTTAAGTTGTCCCACCGTTTACGTTAGGGGGGATAAATCCAGAAGCGATATGCCAGAAAGAAAATGTTGGAGCCACGATGACTTATACAAGCCTTCAGGTTGAGCAACTCATCTACACCAGCTTTCGTCAGAGCGGTTTTGCGCTGCTCAAAAGTGCAAACATTCCAGAACAAGTTCAACAGGTTTTCTTGAGTCCGTTGGTTCAAAGCCATTGGGATACCTATTCTCCCCCAAAACCGCCCTACCGAGCTGTTTACCTCCATCAACTTCCTTTAACAACACCAGGAACCCTGTTCGGCTGGCTATATCATGACGGACAAGATGAGTTCGGGCGTTCCGATGTCCCTTATTTCATCGCTTACTATGTGCCAAATCGACTCCAAGCCTCCCAACTCAGCCAGATTTTGGCTTGCCTGCAACAGGGTCCATTGGAGTGCTTAGATCGGTTGGAACCACCTCCCGATGCAATCCAGCCGTTAATCCTCCAAAATGTCCAAGACTATAGCGCCGCCCGTCAAGGCGTTGAATTGCCCGCAATACTTCGGGTCGAAAGCTATCACCTGCTTGAATCGCAGTCATTGGTGAACTGGTTTTATGCAGAGTCAGATATCGCAAAGCACCCTAGACAACATCAGAATCTTTCTCTTTCCACGACCAAACTATTTCAGTATGAACCCATTGGCGCTGGAAGCGCGTTGAGAGAGCTAACCGTGAATATTAATAACCTTTCTGCGATCTTGAAACAACTTGTTGCCAAACCTGGAATTCAGGGGACGGCGCTCGTTTCCGCTGAGGGACAGCCCATCATCCCCCCAATTGGAATGGATGAGAATACAACAGGTATTCTGTCTGGTAGCATGCTTTGCCTAGTCAAAAGCTCACAGGAAGAGCTTCACTGGCAGGACATCGAAACTGTTTCGGTTCGGAGTCAGGAAGGACTTCTCATCCTCAGACAATGCGGGACTGATATGTACCTCCTGGTTAAGTCTGACAAAGTGCCCTTGGGTTTAATAGAAGGTGAGGTAGGTCGTGCCATAAACAAGATACAGATAGAACTTAATTTTGTCCGAGAAACTCCTCTAACCGTAACAGAACCCCAGCCTACAACGATTTTACAGGTTGAACCCAACGCAACCCCTACCTTAAGGGAAACCGCAAAACCGTCGTCCTTGAATCTAGTCAATGAAGTGACCTATAGAGGAAGGCGCACAAGTTTGTAAAGATCTTTCCCAAACGCTATGTCCTATGTGGCAACAAAACGGGGCAACAGGACTTATTGCTCATCGTAGGGATTAGACTTCAAGTCGCTTTTGAGTGTAAAGCCACTGTAGGCTTCCATACCATGTTCACTCAGGTCAAGCCCTCTCAGCTCTGAGTCCCTCGATACTCTTAGCCCCACAGTCACCTTGAGTAAAAACCAAGCGAGCCAGCTCGAAAATACTGCAAAAAGACCTACCGTTGCAATCCCTAGGATCTGAATCAGCAGTTGATTGAGTCCCTGAATTCCCCCACCAACGAACAATCCTTGATGAGGCCCATTAACGTAAGGTGCAAAATGAAACGAACTCTCAGTGCCAGGACCAACTGCAAATAAACCCACCGCAGCCGTACCCCAAATCCCGCATACTAAATGAACTGAAACAGCGCCTACGGGGTCGTCAATATTTAAGCGATCTAAAACATCAACCGCAATAATAATAATAATGCCTGCCATGAGACCAATGAAGGCTGCAGAACCCATATTAACAAACCGACAGGATGCAGTGATACTGACCAATCCTCCCAAGATCCCGTTAATCATAACGGACAAATCTGGTTTGCCGAAGTACCGCCAAGCCGTCACCATTGATGCAATCCCACCTATGGCTGCGGATAAATTTGTGACAAGAAGAATATGAGTAATGGAGATGGGATCTGCGGCTAAGGTTGAGCCGGGATTGAACCCAAACCAGCCTAGCCAAAGAATGAAACAGCCCAGGGTGGAAAGGGCAAGGTTGTGACCCGGTAGGGCCAAAGATTCCCCATCTTTATATTTTCCAATGCGAGGACCTAACTGGATGGCCCCAATCAGAGCGGCCCATCCCCCAACGGAATGGACAACGGTAGAACCAGCAAAGTCCCAAAACCCTTGTTTGGCTAGCCATCCACCCCCCCAAATCCAATGTCCAACCGTAGGATAAGCAAAGCCCGTCAAAAAACAACTAAATAAGACAAAAGCAAAAAATTTAATGCGTTCAGCAACAGCTCCAGAGACAATGGTTGCAGCGGTACCTGCAAATACGAGCTGAAAGAAAAACTTAGCCTGGATTGGAATGCCTGCCCAGCTTAAGGATTGGTAAACCCCTGCATAATTTTGACCAGTTGCCGGACTATTATCGACACCATTTAACAAAAAACCGTGAAGGCCAATAAGGCCATTCTCTAAAGCAGTGGGGTTGCTCCAGTCTCCACCAAAGCCAAACATTAGCCCAAACCCCACTAGCCAAAATGAGAACGTCGTGAGGGCAAATACAATTAAATTTTTAGCCAAAAGATTGACAGCATTCTTGGATCTGCAAAATCCGGCTTCAAGCATTGCAAACCCGGCATTCATAAAAAATACAAGACAACCCGTAATCACAACCCAAAGGGTATCTACCATCACCTTCAGTTCCTGTTGCATTTTTTGGGCTGCTTCTAAGGAACTGATCTCGGCAGAGCTGGCGATCGCAGCGTATGAACAGCCCAACAGGACAAAAAATCCCAACAGTAGAAAAACTTGCCAACGAAGGGAAAACTGACGGAGCAATACAGAATGGTAGTAGCTAAATAATCTCACAGCACCAAATTCCTCACAATGGAAAACGCTCTAATACTGCCCAATCAGCAAAATCTAATTTGTAAAATCAAACCTTCGAAAGTCCTTTAATGAATAACACCCTAAGGCTGTTTCTCACTCCCTACCTCGGAAAGTTTTTTAACCATTGCTTTTAATTCCTTGTTTGGGGCATTTTTTTCAGCTTTTTCGTAGAGTATTTTGGCAGTTTTAAGATCACCTTTTTTTCTGCGAATATTTGCCTTGCTTGTTAAAATATAAATATTATTTTGCTCCTTGACTAAAATTCGATCATAAATCTCTTCCTCCTTGTCATCTTTTCCTGCCAGAGCATACAGGCCAGCAAGCTGTAATAAGGTATTAATATCATTGGTTGACGAAGCTTTTAAAACTTTGTCTATTTGTATCGTTGCTTGGTCGGTTTGCCCCAAATCTAAATGTGCATATATGACTTGATTCAAGGCTTCGCGGTTCGATGGATCTATTTGAAGCACCGCTTCATACTTCTGAAGCTTTTGTTTTGGTGTTAAGTCTGCGGTTGCAGGTGGTGGAATATTTAATTTAAGAGATAGTGCTGCAATTGCGCTTAAAACCCCACAGGCCAACAATATCGAAAATATGCCTTTTTGAGAACTAAAATTTTTCCAACCCCAAAAGGATTTTGAGGCAGATTCTGAGGAATAATGTGCCCTGGATGCGGTTTTTGGGCCATTCATTGAACTGGATATTGCGTGGTCAAGGCTAGTGCCTAAATTGAACTGAACATCTGAACCATGCAGTTTTTGAAGTTCAGAAACTAACCACAATAATGGCGCATTAGAATCACCGAATTTCTTAACTTCGACACTTTCCTGATCAAGCGTAGGGATAGCAGAGTAAAATCGTCGATAGTTCGCTGTGACGGCATCTAATCGCTGAACGATGGGGAGTAGCTTTGTCTCTAACTGAACTAGGCCAATTGGGGTGAAGTCCACGAGATCGCACTTTGTGCAGATGAGTGTCAAGGGATACTTGAGATGATGCTGATTAATCAGAGATGTAATCGCCACAACTTGGTTCATCAAGACTTCAATTTCCGCTAGATAATGCTCGTCTTGCAAGAGTGCATGGGCATCTACAAAAATGCAGCACCCATGAGACTGTAACAAAACAGACTGAAACTCTGGATTTTGAATATTGCACCATTCCCCAGGTAAATCTAGCCAGCGAAAATCACAAATCGTTTTAGGGCCAGTTTTAGGGCCACTCACGCCCTTTTCTCGGAGGGTAAAGGTAAAGTCCTCAATTTTAAAGGTGGGGGGTGGGTATTGACCTGTCCGAACGATATAACCCACTAGTTTTTCTATTTTTTCTTGAAATTCTGGCTCTAAACATTCAAACCATAATGTCCGATCATTGTTCTTGTTCTGACTAGAGCGTAAAACTTCTGCACAATTGGAGGCTAGGAAAACCGTTTTGCCGACGCCTCTTGATCCTAAACTAATAAGTGTAAATGTCTTTGACATATTTACAAATCCAAAACGTTATTTAGATAACAATAGAAAATTCATACTGGAAACTGCGAGAAGGTGAAGCCCATAAAGCATGTTGATTTCATGATTAATTGTAACGTTTTAATACATTTAATAAAGACATCAGTTGTTTAGTAGTCCATCCATAAAATATAGAACATAAAAGCAATCTTTTCTTTTAAGATACACGATGTTTTTGTTCAAGCTTTAACTAACGGAAGGCATAAGTATAAGGGTTGTCCCTATCACAGACGAAAGTATTATATTTAAAAATATAGTTTTGGCACAACTAACGCTCCAAACGATGGAGTACTTCCCCCTAGTAATAAAAGGAACGCGCTCGTGTCTAATGGTTTTGCAAAATGCCCCAAGTGCGAGTATGGTTATAATCCTCCCCACGTTAGAACCTGTGAGCATTGTGGAGCCTCGCTACGCAGACGTGATGCGCCGATACTCATCATTCTTTTGGGACTCACCGTTCTAGGAATGGTTGGAATGGGCACGTTTTTTATGAGGGGTCAACAGGGTTCTATTGATCCTCGGCAGCGTTCAGTTACCCGTCCTGCCGGAAACGGTGAAATCAAGCCCTCCGTCAATTCAGTCCAGTCGGGTATGCCGATTGTGGGTGGAGGTCAACTTAAAGACGCTGGAGTGCAGATTTATCGACAGTATATCGATGTCCCATCTGTGCCAAAAGGGGTTTTTAATTATGGCGGATCGACTACCTTTGCAACGCTGCGATCGCCAACCGTGCTCAAAACCATTGAAGCAGCATTTCCGCAGTTTAAGCTGCGTTATACCGAGCCGCCTGCGGGGAAGGTCGGTTCGAGCAAAGGAATTGAGATGTTAATTGAAGGGCAGTTGAGCTTTGCCCAATCTTCACGCGGGCTGAAAGCGCAAGAGTTAGCCAAGGCAAAGTTGAAGGGATACACTCTAGAAGAAATTCCCGTTGCCATTGATGGCATTGCGCTGTATGTCAATCCACAAGTCATCAATGGGAGATTGAAAGGGTTAACCTTAACTCAAGTTAGTGATATTTTTACTTGCAAAGTGCGCAACTGGAAAGATTTTGGTGGGCCAGATCTTAAAATTATCCCGATTACCCGAGACCGACATGCAGGGGGGACAGCAGATTTTTTCTTTGAACACATTCTACAAAAGCGCTCCTTTGGCGCAACCGTCAGAGACGTTCGAGATACAACAGAAGGGATTCGGACTGTCGCAAACACCTCTGGTGCAATCAGCTATGCCACTGCGTCTGAAGTCATTAATCAGAAGACCATTCTACCCCTTGGTATTGCCAGAGAGAAAGGGCAGGATTTCATTCGACCCTGTGGGGATACGACCTGTTCTACTGTAAATGCTCGGGCCTTTGCAGATGCATCTTATCCCATCACTCGTCGTCTCTTTATTGTGATCAAACGCGATCGCAAACTCGACGAACAAGCTGGCATTGCTTACGCGAATCTAATGCTGAGCGATGAAGGACAAGCATCGGTGCGTCAAGCTGGCTTTATCCCCCTTCGGTGATGATGCTCCACTGCCAGTAGTTCAGAAGGGTTATTCAGGCTTTGCCTGCAAACAAGCCTGAATTAAATCCCCTGGGCCACAGTTTGAGCCTAATGAAAAAATGAAAAGGCTATGACCCTTGCATAACAGAATTTAAAACACAGAAAAAAGATTGTCCAGAATCAGGGGTATTCAGCGATAAATTAGGCAGTTCAGGAGAACTTGTTGAGAATATTCTCAATGGCTTGACGGCTTATGAATTCTGTATCCTTTTCTGTATATGACTTATAGCTGTTCATCAAGTTGTTTTAAAATTTTCTTGACAGACTGCCTTCTAAGTTCTGACTGCAACTGTTGATTGACCTCAACCAACTCAGCCGTACGTTCCAGAATCTGGAGTTCTAAATTAGCTTGAATTTGCTCTAAAGATACTTTGATATTTTGTTGTTCAAGAGCACTTGATAAAATATTGGCGATAACCTGAAAGAATTTTATATCTTCTGAAGAAAAGAATCTTTCCCTGACCGAATATGCGCCTAACACGCCAAAAGGTTGGCTTAAAGTATTAATCGGAAGCATCAGTCCACTTTTGATACCATGCTCTTGAAGAAAAGAGATATCGCTAAGTCTATCTTTTTTAAAATATTGTTCTACTAAGATAGGTCCCTTCGATTGAAGTGCAAATCCAACTAAAGAATCATGCTGACTGATCAGTGTGAGTCCAATCACTCCTTCGTTCCAGCCTTCACCGGCCTTAAGCAATAAAGCATTGCCAAAGGGTAGCAGCTCAAAAATACTGCAAAATTCAAGCTCAAGATTATGAACGATATATTCTACAGCTTCCCTCATTAACTCAGAAAATGCTGTGCCTCCCAAGGCTGACAAAGCTAATTGAACAACAGCAGATTCCTGTTCGAGCTGCAAGGTTAATTTTTTGTCGATTAGAGCAACACTAGAGTTTTGTTCAGTTGTAGATACAGTGGAAGCTGCCAATTCATTCACAGACTCTTTCTCTGAGGGTAGATGGATATGGCATTTTTTGACCATCTGTTTGACCAATCGAATTCGTTCTAAATAGTTGACAATTCTGACGATGAATTCTGGGCCAATAATGGGTTTATTGATATAATCGATTGCGCCAAGTTCAAAGACTTGGTTGACAATATCAGCATTGTTATGAGCCGTCAGAAATATGATAGGCAGATCATCCCAGCAGGGTTTACTGCGGATTTGTTGACAAAGTTCAATGCCGTTCAGTTTAGGCATTTCGATATCAAGAACCAATAAGTCTGGGGGCGTATTCGATAGCGCTTCCAAACACTGCTGTGGGTCATTGAGCGTGAAGACTTGGATTCCCCAGGGGTGGAGGAGAGAACTCAGTACAGCTAACATCATGGGGTCATCATCGACCACCATAATTCTTGATCGTGTTAAGTCAGGCTGTTGCTCAATTTCATTTGGAGAAGTGTCTAAGGTCAAGCGTCGCGGAGGTTGCTCAATTTCTTGACGCAATGCGATGATGAGTGCATTTAAATGGTCGATTTGCTCTAAAATTTTAACATCGTCTAGCTGTAGTTTTTGCTCAATTTTGCGTGCTAGTTCAGTCCCTTCAAAAAATCCGAATGTTCCTAATATCCCGCTTAGGATATGTGCTTCTTGTTGTGCTTTTTGCCAAAGTTCGCGGTCAAGAGATGGATTTGACAAGCTAGCTGTTGCTTGTTCCAGTATCTCTATCCGTTGAACAACTTGATCTTTCGATTGATACCAAATTTCATCTAATCGGTCTAAAACTTTTTGCGCTTTAGCCTGTTTTGAATTGGATTTATGATGATTTAGTTTCTCTCGCTTTGAGTGTTGCTCCATCGGTTTTAAGCGATAACCGATGCCGTAAACGGTCTCAACCAAGTCGTGGGGCGCTCCAGCTTTTTTTAGTTTCTGGCGCAATCCTTTAATATGGGTGCGAATCGCTTCTTCTCCAGGCATCTCTTCGTATGCCCAAAGATGCTCTAAAATCATTCCGCAGCTAAATACTCGTTTACTATTGCGCAGAAATAGTTCTAGTAAGGTGTATTCTTTTGGGGTTAAGGTTAGTAACTCAGAAGCATAGGTTGCTTGACAGCAACTGGGATCAAGGTGGAGTTCCCCCCAAGTTAAAATGGGCTGTGTATTCAGTTCACTTCGCCGCAGAAGCGCACGAACCCTGGCGACCAATTCTTCCTCCTCAATCGGTTTGACCATATAGTCATCCGCTCCGGCATCTAAGCCAGTGGCTTTCTCATGACTGCTATTGTGTCCGGTCAACAACATCACCGGAATGCTCAGACCTTTTTCTCGGATACGTTGGCATAACGCGATCCCGTCCAATTGAGGAAGGGTTATATCTAAGAGAATGAGATCATAGTCAAAGGACTCGATTAATTCCCAACCCGCTTGACCATCATGGGCAACTTCGACGGCGTAGCGATGGTGACTCAGCATGGCTGAGATGGCTTGTGAGGTGAGCGGATCGTCTTCGATGATAAGAATTTTCATAACGCTGCCTTCTTCACAGGTTTCTCAAGCGAAGATGCGGGTGGGGGCGAACACATAGGTTCGCCCCCACGAAACTTCTTTACTAGAAACCACCTTATTGTCTTTCGCAGAATCCCATCATTCGCTTAGCGAAGCAGAATTTCAACTTTCAATTCTACAACCTTATCCATTGCCATCTGCACGCGAAGATGTGGCCTTGGTGACAGAGGCTCTCCTAGGTCATAGATGAAAAGGGCTAGATTTGGCAACTACCCGCATCAAAAGGATACGCTGTTAAGTCAATTGGGACAGGTTTTATCTTCCAAATATCCTGGCAGTATTCCCGAATGGCACGATCTGAAGAAAATTTGCCCATACGGGCTGTATTGAGAATCGATTTACGGCTCCATTGGTCTAGATCGCGATAGACCTGGGCCACTCGATCTTGGCAATCGATATAGGATTGATAATCCGCTAACACCAGAAACGGGTCATCAGACCGCAGTTTATCGATCAGAGGCCGGAAGAGGTCGCGATCGCCATGGGAGAAATACCCATCGCCCATAAAGTCCAACACCGTCTTGAGCATCTCGTTGGATTGATAGTAGTCCCACGGTCTATAGCCTTGCGCCTTGAGGCCATAAACCTCCTCCGCATTCAATCCAAAGAGGAAAAAATTCTCCGCTCCCACTTCTGAACGAATTTCAATATTTGCGCCATCTAGAGTGCCGATGGTTAAAGCCCCATTCATGGCAAACTTCATGTTGCCCGTACCGGAGGCTTCCATGCCTGCGGTTGAGATTTGCTCCGACAGATCGGCGGCAGGGTAGATTTTTTGCCCAATGGTGACATTAAAGTCGGGGACAAATACGACCTTAAGGCGATCGCGGCTGACTGGATCTTTATTGACAATCTCGCCCACGGCATTGATGAGCTTGATCATTAGCTTTGCCATTGTGTAGCTGGGGGCTGCTTTACCGCCAAAAATGAACGTGCGTGGGGTCATGTCCAGGCTGGGGTTTTGCTTTAGACGAAAGTAAAGTGTCGCCACATGGAGGATATTGAGATGCTGGCGCTTGTATTCGTGAATCCGCTTGACCTGCATATCAAACAACGATTGCGGATCGACTTGAATGCCAAGGCGCTTTTCAAGATAGGTTGCCAAGTCTTGTTTGACAGCGTGTTTGACCTGTCGCCATTGTGAACGAAATGCTGAATCCTCAGCGTGAGATTCTAACTGCTTGAGATCTTCTAAGTTTTTAATCCAGCGTTCACGAAGTGACTCTCCAAGAGTCTCGCCAATTTTGCTCGTTATCAAATCGGCTAATCGAGGATTACTCAAAACCAACCAACGGCGCGGCGTGACGCCATTGGTTTTGTTGGTAAATTTCTCTGGGAAAACCGCGTGAAAATCCTTGAGTACGGTTTTCTTGAGCAGATCGCTATGAAGTTCTGCCACCCCATTGATGGTGTGGGCACCCACACAGGCAAGGTGCGCCATTCGCACATATCGTTCACCGCTCTCGTCGATGAGTGACAGTCTTGCCAAGCGCTTATTGTCCCCAGGGAACTGGAGGCGCACTTCATCCAAAAACCGACTGTTGATTTCGTAAATAATTTCTAAATGTCTCGGCAGTAAGCTACCAAACATGGCGATCGGCCATTTCTCTAAGGCTTCTGGCAAAAGCGTGTGGTTAGTGTATCCAAAGGATTGTTGCGTAATTCGCCAAGCTGCATTCCAGTCCATATGCTCTTGGTCTAATAGCAGCCGCATGAGTTCGGCAATGGCGATCGCTGGGTGGGTATCATTCAACTGAATTGCAAACTTCTCATGGAACCGCTCCACAGGAAAGTTTTGGGCAACCAGAATCCGAATCATGTGTTGCAAAGTGCAAGAGACAAAGAAGAACTGCTGCTCTAACCGAAGTTGCTTTCCAGTCACTTTTGCATCATTGGGATAGAGCACCTTCGTGAGGTTTTCGGAGACGACCTTTTCGTGAACGGCTCCGTAGTAGTCACCTTCGTTAAATGCGCTGAAGTTAAATGATTCTGAGGCTTCAGCTTTCCAAAGCCTCAATGTGTTGGCGGTGTTGGTGCGATACCCCAAAATTGGCGTGTCGTAGGGAATGCCCTTGATGAGCTGAGCGGGAATCCAGCGAGTGCGATCGCATCCCCGTTCGTCTCTAAACCGTTCGGTATAGCCGCCAAAAGGAACCCCCACAGACCATTCTGGTCGAGGGATTTCCCAAGGGTTGCCGTAGCGCAGCCATTTATCGGTAATTTCAACCTGCCAGCCGTCTTTAATCTCCTGGTCAAAAATCCCAAATTCGTAGCGAATCCCAAAGCCAAGGGCTGGTATTTCCTGGGTTGCCAAAGAATCTAGGTAGCAAGCCGCTAGACGCCCCAATCCCCCATTGCCTAAGCCAGGTTCTTCTTCTTGTTCGAGCAGCGATTCAAAGTCAATACAAAGATCTTCAATGGCCTGTTTGACTTGGTCGTAAATCCCCAAGTTAATCAGGTTATTGCCCAGATGAGGACCCATCAAAAACTCAGCAGAAAGATAGCACACGCAACGCTGCTGCTGGTCGAGGTAGGTAGCGGTTGTGCCCAGCCAGCGCTTGAGGAGGCGATCGCGCACGGTATAGGCTAGCGCCATGTAGTAGTCGTTTTTAGACGCGAGCCTGGGAAATTTGCCTTGGATATAGAAGAGGTTGTCTAGAAACGCCCGTTTGAGCGTTTCTAGACTGAGTCCCGTGCGATCATCCTCTACTCGGATCTGAATCTCTGGAGTTTGCATAAGAACGGTTTAGAACGCCAAAGGTTTAACGCATGACCAATGCTTCAAAGAATGTGACCGGACTCGATCTCAAATCCTCAATGGTGAGTTCATTCTCATAAATCAGACGTTTGCGAGGCTGACAAAATTTGGCGCGAGCATATACGATATTCGATTTTTCAGTCTCAAAATCCTCAAGATATTCATGCTTGGCACATTCTGCTTCTGTATGGTCTTCAAACGGGCCAAAGTAGGAAATACGGAGGGGGTGGGTTGCACCGACTTCTAGCCACCAACCGATGTTTAGTGTGCTTTGGGGATTTTCTATAGATAAAGTCATTTTAAAAGACTCCTGATAAAGGTTCAATGTGATTGCTGACTTGGCATTGCTCCTCACGCCTAGCTGGTTCTTGAGGCTGTCAAACCTCACGATCCAGAATTAAGAATTTCTTTTCTCTACAGGCACTCTAGGATTAAAAAATGAGGAACTTGTGGGGATCGTCTTAAGATTCGGTAAATCGGGACCTTGGCACAAATAGCCCAGCGATTGAATGAAATCGCCAGGTTCCTTATTAACCTTGTTTTTCTCAATTGATGCCATCTATGATGGGTGCTACGAATCAAACAGCTCCCTATCTGAAGAGGTTTCCAATGCAGCCCAGTTACCCAGCATTAGCCCTCCCGGATTTAGAGGATGTTCTCGAACGGTCTCCCCTCAGCGTTTCTCCAGAGACTTCTGTGTTGGAGGCGATCGCCCAGATGAGTCAGGTGGGCGGATCGCATTGCGACGTAGTGGGTGCCGAGCAGTCATCAGAACTTTGCCACATTGCGCCCGGTTGGAACAGTTGCGCCCTCGTGCTCGAAGCAGGTCGATTAATCGGGATTTTTACAGAACGGGATGTAGTACGTTTGACCGTGTCGGGACTGGACTTGGCTAGCGTGACGGTTGCAGAAGTCATGACTACAGAATTGATCACGCTCTGCCAATCCAATGCACCAACGGTTTTGAAAGCGCTGTCGCTAATGCGCCAGCAAAACATTCGGCATTTGCCCATCATTACCGATGACAGCAAGTTGGTCGGTCTAGTCACTCCCTACAGTATTCGTCAAGTATTACAGCCGATTTATCTCCTAAAGCTTCGACTGGTCTCCGAGGTGATGACCCCTCAGGTTATCCACGCTCATCAAAGCGCCTCAGTCTTTGAACTGGCACAGTATATGGACGAATATTCGACCAGTTGCGTTGTCCTGTTAGAGGACACTAAGCCAGTCGGAATCATAACCGAACGCGACATTGTGCAATTTAAGGTATTAGAACTCGATTTAGCCCAGACCCCAGCCCGTACGGTCATGAGTACGCCCTTATTTTTGCTAGAACCCTCAGATTCACTGTGGGAAGCTCATCAACAAATGCAGCGGCTGCGCGTTCGGCGATTGGTCGTGCAAAATAGCGCAGGGGAGCTACTGGGCCTTGTGACGCAAACCCATTTGCTCCAGGTGCTAGACCCCATCGAACTTTACGGTACCGTTGAGCTTCTGCAAGACCAAATTGAGGAGAGGACGCTTGATTTAGAAACCGCTAATCACTCTCTACACCAAGAAATTAGACAACGACAAAGCATTGAAGTACAGCTCCGACAAGAACAGCTCACGCTAGAAAGCCGTGTAGAAGAACGAGCCACTGAGCTACTCACAAGCAATGCGCTTTTACGCGAAGCGCTAAAATCTCTAGAATTCCAAAAATTTGCCCTAGATCAAGCGGCCATTGTAGCCATCACGGATCGTCACGGCGTCATTACTTACGCCAACGACCAATTTTGTCAAATTTCTAAATACTCCAAATCAGAACTGATTGGGCAAACCCATCGCATTATTAACTCCCACTATCACCCTTCAGAATTTTTCCAAGCACTATGGTCAACCATTGCCAGCGGCAAGATTTGGGAAGGTGAGATTAAAAATCGGGCAAAAGATGGCAGCTTTTACTGGGTTTGGAGCACGATCGTTCCTTTCTTGGACAGTGATGGAAAACCCTTCCAATATCTGGCGATTCGGTTTGATGTCAGCCCGCTCAAAGTCGTTCAAGAGTCGCTGCGCGAAAGCGAAAAACGCTTCCGAAGTCTGAGCGAATCGTCGCCGATGGGCATTTTTCAAGCCGATACTCAGGGACAATGCACGTACGCTAACGCTCGCTGGCAAGAAATGTCTGGCTTAACGTTGGAGCAGAGTTTGGGAGAGGGTTGGAGACAAGTTATTTATGAAGAAGATCGGGAGTCTGTTTTTGCACAATGGCGCGATTGCGTTCAAGAGAAAAGCAATTTTTCAGGGGAGTTTCGCCTGATAAAACCCGATGGTGATGTGCGCTGGATTAGTACCCGTGCTGCAATTATTCCGAATGAGAACGGTGAAGCAATTAGTTTTGTGGGCACTATTGAGGACGTTACTGAAGCGAAGCGCGACGAAGTCGTTCGCAAACAAGCCGAAACCATCATTATGGAGCAGGCTGCCTTACTGAATATTGCGACCGATGCAATCATGGTGCGCAATCTCGAACAGCAAGTTCTCTTTTGGAACAAGAGTGCAGAACGCCTCTTTGGCTGGACTACCGCAGAAGTGATTCATCAGAACATTAATGAACTGTTTCAAACCACTTCAGCCGCAGAGCTGATCCAGGCGATCGAAACAGTTGTTAAAAGAGGGGAATGGCAAGGAGAACTCGTCAAAATCAGGAAAGACGGCACACCAGTCGTTGTTGCCAGTCGATGGACGCTGGTACGAGACGAGCAGGGCCAGCCTAAATCCATCCTCACCGTAGACACCGATATTACTGAGAAAAAATCCCTCGAAAAGCAATTTCTACGTGCCCAGCGCATGGAAAGCCTCGGAACTCTCGCAGGCGGTATTGCCCATGACCTCAATAACATTCTGACCCCCATTTTGGCTGCCGCTCAACTACTGCCGCTCACACTGCCTCACTTAGATGAACGGAACAAACGCATTGTCCAAATGCTGGTGGATAGTTCTAGGCGAGGGAGCGATCTCGTTCAGCAAATTCTGTCCTTTGCACGCGGGATGGACGGACAACGCGCTGTTTTGCAAATTGGGCACCTACTGGCGGAAGTCATCAATATTGCCCGACAGACCTTTCCTAAAAATATTGATATCGAAAGAGATCTCTCAACCAGGGATCTTTGGACGGTTTCTGCGGATGCAACGCAACTCCATCAGGTGTTTATGAATTTATGCGTGAACGCCCGTGATGCGATGCCAAACGGCGGCACTTTAGGAATTACCGCAGAGAATTTTCAGGTAGACGAACATTATGCACGGATGAACTTGGAGTCCCATATTGGCTCCTATGTCGTCACCACAATCTCCGATACAGGCAGTGGCATGTCGCCAGAAGTCATTGAACGCATTTTTGACCCCTTTTTTACAACGAAGGAAGAAGGCAAAGGAACGGGGCTAGGGCTGTCTACCGTCCTTGGTATTATCAAAAGTCATGGCGGTTTTATTGATGTCTACAGCGAACTTGGGAATGGCAGTCGCTTTAAGATATACTTGCCCGCTACAGAATCACAAGAAGCGGCCCAGTCCATTCAGGCATCCTCCAACCTCATGGGGAATGGCGAATTAATTTTGACGGTAGATGATGAAGCATCCATTCGAGAAATTACCAAAATCTCGCTTGAGGCATTTAACTACCAAGTCATCACGGCAAAGGATGGCATTGAAGCCCTGGCATTGTTCGCACAGCAGCATCAGGAGATTCGCTTTGTTCTACTCGATTTAATGATGCCGTCTCTAGATAGTGCTACGATCATTCGAACCCTACAGGCGATCAATCCTCAAGTTCAAATTATTTCTATGAGCGGCTTATCAAGCAATGAACCGCTGGCTAGTAACATTAGTAAAAATGTGAAGGCATTTCTAGCCAAACCCTTTACGGCGCAGGATCTTCTCCAAACTATCCACAACCTCAAAACCGCATCGTTAGATCAGTAGTTTGCCGCGATCGTTAATCGTCAGCGTAGTGGGTACGCAATGTGCATCTCTCGCCTCCTCAGATTTCAGTGTTTCCAGACTATTCAAAGAATTAGTGAAATAGCATTTTCTCAACCCTTGATATTGTCTAGCGGCTAAAGATTGCCCAAACTGAGCGTGGTGCATCATGAAAAACATAGTTACTAACACTCCCCAAAACCGCTTCAGCAATGCCACTACGACCGCCGCGCCCCACAATAATGGTGTCAACTTCCAGTTCGCAGGCCACTGATCAAATGACACTGGTTCAGTCTAATGAAAAGGCTCTAAACCATGCATAGAAAGCATAGCAGTAGCAAAAACATAGAAAAACCGATTGACCAGAATCAGTGGTGTTCAACGATAAATCAGGCAGTTTGGGAAAAGTTATTGAGAATACTCTCAATAAGTGACCAGTCTACAAATCCTGTATTTCTTTCTGTGTATGACTTGTAGTCGTTCACTAAACTGAACCAGTGCCGCTCCTAATCCAGTCCTGTGGTGTAGCGATTTCTATTGCAATGGGTGGAATGCATCTATGGCGCGATCGCACCAGCGGCACCACGACCCAAAAATCCAGCCCCAGCAAAAACACTTCAGCGGGGCGACTGAAAGGGTGATCGCATTCCCAAAATGTTGCGACGGCTCAGTAGCGTAGTGGTAGACAGCAGTAGATGGGCGGCACCTCCCACCGGAGAATCGAACCTCAACCTGTGGAGTTCAGATCCCTACAGACACACAAACCTACTTCTTCTCCTTACGGGCTTCCTCGCTAAGCTTATTGTTTCTAGCGATCGCCATCCAACACTCAGAATCTCTACACATAAACTTCAACCCCACGTTGTCATGGGCAAACATCCCAACGCAGCAGGACAGCATCTGCCAAAATAAGAGTGGGGAGTCCCCTCAATCCTGCCTAGACCGTTCAACCTACCGCCCATGCTCCGCCTTACCGAAGTTAAGCTCTCGCTCGACCATAGCGAACAAGACCTTAAGGTCGCCATCTTTAAGAAGCTGCAAATTAACTCAGCCGATTTGGTCAAATATTCAATCTTTAAGCGCAGTTACGATGCCCGTAAGCGCGGTGCAGTCGCCTTCGTCTACGTCCTAGACATCAAAACAACCCAAGAAAAACAGCTCCTCCAGCGCTTCAAAAAAGACCCCCATGTGGTGCCCACCCCAGACACCACCTATCGCTACGTCGCAAAAGCGCCAGAGACCCTACAGACTCGCCCCATCGTCATTGGTAACGGCCCTTGTGGCATGTTTGCAGGGCTACTGCTGGCACAAATGGGCTTTCGTCCGCTGATTCTAGAGCGGGGAAAGGTCGTCCACGATCGCTCGGTAGATACCTTTGGCTTCTGGAGCAAAGCTAAATTCAACCCTGAATCTAACGCGCAGTTTGGCGAAGGCGGTGCGGGCACGTTCTCTGACGGTAAACTCTACAGCCGCATCAAAGACGCCAACCGTCAGGGGCGCAAAGTGCTTGCAGAACTGGTGAATTCTGGCGCTTCCCCCGAAATTCTATACATCAACAAGCCCCACATTGGCACCTATCGCCTTGTCAAGATTGTTGAAAACCTCCGTAATCGGATTGAGGAATTGGGCGGCGAAATTCGATTTCAGAGTCGGGTGGACAACCTTGAAATTGAGAACGGGCAAGTCTGCGGCGTCACCCTTGCCAATGGAGAATTTATTCCCAGTCATCACGTCGTCCTTGCCGTGGGCCACAGCGCCCGCGATACCTTTGAAATGCTCCACCGCCAGGGCGTGTACATTGAAGCCAAGCCTTTTTCCATTGGCTTTCGGGTCGAACATCCTCAGGATCTCATCGATAAATGCCGATTAGGTTCCCAAGCAGGCCATCCCATGTTGGGGGCGGCAGACTATAGCCTGGTTCACCATTGTTCTAATGGGCGATCAGTCTATAGCTTTTGTATGTGTCCAGGGGGGCAGGTCGTGGCAGCGACCTCAGAACTGGGGCGGGTCGTCACCAATGGTATGAGCCAGTACGAGCGCGGTGGCAAAAATGCCAACAGCGGTATCGTTGTGGGCATTACGCCAGAAGATTACCCAGGCAGTCCCTTGGCGGGGATGGACTTACAGCGTCGGCTAGAGGAGGGAGCATTCGCCTTGGGTGGCGGCACCTACGAAGCACCAGGGCAACTGGTGGGGGATTTTCTGGCTCAGCGTCCTTCTACTCAACTTGGAATCGTAAAACCGTCTTACAAGCCTGGGGTGCATTTGTGCGATCTGAGTCCCAGCTTGCCGGACTATGCGATCGCCGCCATCCGTGAAGCCATCCCTGCCTTTGACCAACAAATCGAAGGGTTTGCCATGCATGACGCAGTGCTTACAGGCGTAGAAACCCGCACCTCATCGCCCATCTGTATTAAGCGGGGGGCTGACTACCAAAGCCTAAATACCAAAGGACTCTACCCCGCAGGGGAAGGAGCCGGATATGCAGGCGGAATCCTCTCGGCTGGAGTAGACGGGATCAAGGTGGCAGAAGCCGTTGCCCTAAGCATGACGCAATCTGCTGCTTGCAAGGTTTAATGGTTAAAACACCGGATGGTTTATGGATATCGTTGCAGACCTGCACATCAAGACCTGTCTGTTTGAAAGTGAAAGTGGTGTTGCCATCCATCGGATTCGCACAGCAGTATTTCAAAAAGAACAGGGCATAGAACCCGTCCTCGATTGGGATGGCTTGGATCAAAAATCGATTCACTTGCTTGCTATGGTTGGCAGCAAAAGTGCAGGATGTGCGCGTCTAAGGGAAATTGCAGGCTCCCCCAGCCTCAAGCTAGAACGATTAGCCGTACTGCCTGACTATCGACGCCAAGGCATTGGGGGTGAGATTGTGCAAACGGCGATCGCCTACAGCCAGTCCCAGGGATACACAACGCTATTGCTCCATGCCCAAATGCCCACGGTCGAATTTTACAGACAGCTTGGTTTTACCGCTGTGGGGGAACCTTTTAAAGAAGCGGAAATAATGCATCTCAAAATGGAGCGATCTTTGGCAACCACATTCGTGCTTTAGCCAGCGTTGAAAATTGGGGTGCTAGACTCATTGAGTTCAAGATTGAAGCACACATAGCCTGTTTGATATGGAAGAATCACCCTACGTCTTTTTTCTCGGATTCGCCTTTCTGTGGATTCTCCTCGGGCTTGTTAGCGTTTTCTTTGTGTTCAAATCCCAGGGTGCAACGGCAAAGATTCCGGCAGAGGCATGGGTTGTTGCGATTCCGATTCTTGCGGCTTTTGTGATCGCGCTAACCTTTGGTGCGCTGTCTCTTTGATCGTTGAGGGTGTATGAGACTTCTATATTTTCGCGATCGTTTTTGCACTGGATAGACACGTAGGTCTACCCCTATGGGGGTGTGGGGATCATCTTTCACTCTAAGAAAAATTAGACCTTGAAATCGTTCCTCAAGCCACACATTGGCCTAGATCAGGGCTAATTCATCCCCAAATGTAATCTCATCGCATCTTCAACCAATATCATAATCTCAGAATTGAGCAGTGCGATCGCATCTCCAACTATCCTCTGCTTAGAAACCGCCCGAATTTGCTGAGGCATCGCCTTAGAATCCTTGGGCAAAAGCGTATCTTGGGCAGATAAAAACACCTCAAACGGATACACCCGCTCAACATTACTCGTCAACGGCACAATTGTTACCATCGGGGCCTTCTGATTGTGTAGATTATTGCTGACAATTAAGACAGGCCGTTGCTTAGAAACCTCAGAACCCACCGTAGAGTCAAGATTCGCATAATAAATTTCACCACGTTTCATCGCTTAACCCATCGCCAATCGTGACATCCCAAAGCGCATCTTCCTGAACCATTTCACCATAAGCTTCCGCGTAAGCAGTTTCTAGAGATTGTTGCTTCAGTAACCGCAATGCTTGGTCAATCACCTCTGATCGCGCCTTTAAGCCGCAATCTGATCGATATCGGTCGATGAATTTGACCAAATCCTCAGTCAATGAAATCGATAATTTTTGAGATTGCATAGACTCAAAAGTATGCTCAGTTAGTATTACTTAATAGTAGCACTGATGTAGGCTTTGCCTATTCCACATCGCCATTGCCAATGCTCAAAAAAAACATCACCGGGAAATCTTTGTCTCCCGATGATGCATTGCTTCAGAATTAAGGCTTAAAGCCTTAGTTTTCTCTAAACTGATCCACTTCTTCGGTGTAGCGAATGGGTAGAACATACTCCAAGTTTTCGTGGGGACGCGCAATGATGTGAGTGGAAAGCACTTCGCCACCATTAACCCGCTTAGCAGACTCTACACCTGCGGCGATCGAAGCTTGAACTTCAGAGACATTGCCCCGAATAATCACGGTTACGCGTCCGCTGCCGATTTTCTCGTAGCCCACCAGCGTCACCCGCGCCGCCTTGACCATTGCGTCAGCCGCCTCTACCACAGCGGGAAAACCCTTCGTCTCAATCATTCCAACCGCAATTGACATGGTGCGCTCCTAAACGTTTTCGGTGATTTTTCTGTC
This sequence comes from Acaryochloridaceae cyanobacterium OTE_25_metabat_464, assembly GCA_031362245.1. Classification (GTDB taxonomy): domain Bacteria; phylum Cyanobacteriota; class Cyanobacteriia; order Thermosynechococcales; family Thermosynechococcaceae; genus JAAURS01. The sequence goes on from JANLSD010000102.1 coordinate 52,997, forward strand.
TTTGACAGAACGTTAATTGACAAGTACTTAAGCGACGGCCATCGAAACGTTTTTACACGGGAGGTGGCGATTGTTCAAATCATTATCAAAACTTGCCTAGGTCATGAAGGCGTTCTTAAAACGGCCTTAAAAAGCTGGTTAGCTTCTGATGACATAGATTTGGCGATTGCTTCAGCATAAAAGCTTTGCCTCAGCCACTATACAACGGGATGGGACACTTTAGCTGAAATCCTCATCAGACAAACGGTTTATGAAATTTTAAAGTGCGTTCACAACGCTTCAATACAGGCACTAGACCTCTATAAGTAACGCTTTCTTAGGATTTATCCAGCTCGTCTCTGTTGAATCTACATTCATGCTTTCTGCCCTTTGGGCTAGAGGGAATGCCTATGCCTAGGCTACAATAGTTTGGAAGATGAACAATTGATGGCTTAGCTGCTTTGTTGGTTAAGGAGACATCCTCCCTGGTCGGTTAAAATCGCTTCGCCACATTACTTAAGTCTTAAACTCTGTTTTATATCTATCCTGGACTTTTCTTATGTCGATTTACGTTGGTAACCTCTCCTATGACGTTACGCAAGAAGACCTAACTTCTGTTTTTGCTGAATATGGCTCCGTCAAAAGAGTTCAGCTTCCTACAGATCGCGAAACAGGCCGTATGCGTGGATTTGCTTTTGTCGAAATGGGTAGCGATGCCGAAGAAGAAAAGGCGATCGCAGAACTCGACGGCGCTGAGTGGATGGGTCGTTCTTTGAAAGTTAACAAGGCTAAGCCCCGCGAAGACAATCGTGGCGGTGGCGGCGGCGGCGGTCGCCCCGGCAGCTTTGGCGGTGGTGGTGGCGGCGGCGGCGGACGACGCTACTAAACCCTTGATTTTTGCCTAAAATCGCGAGAAATGACGCTAACTCAACTTTTGTTATTGAGCTAGCGTCATTTCTTTCTATCTACGTTTTTTGACGTTGTTGATGCTCCCTTAAAAGTGCCTCAATTTTTTTTGTGAATTCAGTGAATATAGTAGTCGCGGGTGCCCTTAGCAGCGACCGCTTCTCCAATTCGTTCTAGGGCTAAAACATAGCCCGCCGTTCTTAGTGAAATCCCTTGACCTTGAGAGACCTGCCAAATTTCTTCGGTGGCCTTCACCATGCGGCGTTGGAGCTGGGAGTAAACCTCTTCTTCAGTCCAGTAGAGACCGCTTCGATTTTGGACCCATTCAAAGTAGCTCACCGTCACCCCACCCGCATTCACTAAAATATCGGGAAAGACGAGGGTTCCGTCCTGACTCAGAATGTCATCGGCGGCGGATGTAATAGGGCCATTGGCAACTTCAAAAATGTACTTTGCCTGGATCTGATGGGCATTGACCTCTGTAATTTGATTTTCAAGAGCGGCAGGAATCAGAATATCCACATCTAATGCCAACAGATCTTCATTGGAAATGTTGGTGTGTTCCACTACGCTGCATACGCTCCCTTCGCAGTACACGGCATTCATACTGCGGTTAGATTCTTTGTAGTGCAAAACGCTGGGGATATCTAAGCCTTGGGGTGCATAAATGCCGCCTTGGGAGTCGCTGACTGCCACAATGCGATATCCAACCTTGGCAAGCTCTAGGGCCAAGACGCTGCCCGCATTGCCAAAACCTTGAATGGCGACCGTTGTGTCAGACGGGTTGAGTTCTAGGCGTGGGGCGATCGCATCTATCACCATAAAGGCACCCAGACCCGTCGCCGTATCCCGACCTGCACTGCCCCCCGTGGCAATGGGTTTACCCGTCACTACCGCACGGTCAATTTTGCGCTTAATAACGTTGTACTGATCCATCATCCAGCCCATGATCATGGGGTTGGTGTAGACATCGGGGGCGAGGATATCTACGTCTGGGCCAATGAAATCGGCGATCGCATCAATATACCCCCGACTCAACCGCTCTAGCTCCATCTTGGAGAGAGATTTGGGATCGAGGGTAATCCCGCCCTTGCCGCCGCCAAAGGGAAGGTTGAGAACGGCACACTTAAAGGTCATCCAAAACGCAAGGGACTGCACCTCATCTTGGGACACGTTGGGATGATAGCGCACGCCGCCTTTGGTAGGGCCACGGGTGTCGTCATAGCGCACACGATAGCCCTGGAACACCTTTAGGGAACCGTCATCCATACGGACGGGGATGGAAACCGTTAAAGAAGATTTAGGATGGCGCAGATGGGTGAGGGCATCTTCGGGTAAATCAACGTACTGAAGTGCTTTTTCGAGGCGTTGACTAGCATCGGCAAAGAGCTGCATGATATCCTCTCAATTCTTTGATATGGTTCCTGAAAAATGGCGATTGTTTAGAGCATTGACGCACAGGAAAAGCCCATGCTTCCCATCTTCCCCCAGAACACGCCTGAATCGTTACACCTTCAACAATGAGCTTGCACCTACTTGCATTTACTACAATCACAAAGCTGAGGCTTTCGCAAAACGTTCAAAGTGCAGGCATAATAATGAAAGAAATATGAAAAAGTCACGGAGCACCTGTGCTGGAACTGAAACCCTCAACCGCCGCTGAAGTGAGTGATATTTTGGATGAATCGGTTGTATCTTCACAAACAGCTTCCCTCTCCAGCAAGGCCAAGCCTGGGATGCTCCGAGAATTTTTGACCGCATTTATCACCATCTTCTTGGCAGAAATTGGAGATAAGACCCAACTGGCAACCCTCCTGATGGCGGCGGAGTCCCAGTCCCCTTGGGTTGTATTTGCGGGGGCTGCTGCTGCCTTAATCTCCACCAGTTTACTGGGCGTATGGGTGGGCCGATGGCTCGCACGTCGACTTTCTGCCGAGACGCTTCAGACTGCGACAGGGATTGGGATGCTGCTGATTTCAGTGCTGCTGTTATGGGATGTTATTCACCTCAATTAAGGAGGCAAAGTCATGGACTGGAAGCTTTTAGGCGTTAGCTTTTTGATGGTGTTTGTGGCAGAACTGGGAGATAAAAGTCAGTTGGCAGCCATCACTCTCAGCGGTCAATGTCAAAACCCAAGGGCCATCTTTTTAGGCTCAGCCTGTGCCCTCATTTTTGCCAGTTTTTTAGGCGTGTTGATTGGAGAAGGGTTTGCCCAGGTATTGCCCATTTATCTGCTTAAGGGAACGGCGGCGGTGGGGTTCGCTGCTATGGGCTTAGGCTTACTCTGGATACCCTCGCGATCGCTATAGCCAATGTAGGTCAATTTTAGGCCCTGGGCTGCTATGCTAGGATATAAAATGAGGGTTATATTCGGCTAAGTCATTTGTTTGATTAGCCGCGATACGTGAAGCGCTCTTTTGGTGGTAGCTGGGACAATAACAGCCGATTAATCGGTGTTACTAAATGAGCCGAAGTCGATAAGATTCCGGTTCAAGGGTAGACTTAGGTCTGCCCTGTGCTGCTGAATTGCTATAGTTTGTGTATTAACCATTTATTGAAAAAGGAGAAGGAATGACCCAGGTAATTCCAGGCGAAAGTGAAGGGATTGAGTCAACATTGCGACGCTTTAAGCGAGAAGTGTCGAAGGCTGGCATTTTTCCTGATATGAAAAAGCATCGCCATTTTGAAACCCCCATTGAAAAACGGAAGCGCAAGGCGATCGCAAAGCGTAAGCAGCGTCGTAGACGCACTAGCGCCTAAAACTAACTTTTGCGCTTGTCGAACTTAAGGTATTTCCAACAAATTCACGCAATAGATTCGGCTACGGTTGTCATTTGACTGGCTAAAGTTTAGTTCTGATGCTCACAAAACCATGAGTGGCACGATTGCTGCGACTCATGGTTTTGTGTTAATTTCTAAACTTTCTTGAATCATTAGACTTTTTGTACACATCAACACTTGATGAATCATTCATGGTTGAGTAGCACTGCGATGAGGTTGACGCGTAGCCCAGATTGTTTACGCCAACTGCGGAGACTTTTGGAGAAAATGCGAAAAACCTTCAGTCGCGCTCTGTTCTGCGCTAGCCGCTGAATGGCGGTGCGCTCAGCAATTCCAAATTCAAAAAATCATGAGGTATTTTGGGCTGGAGAAGCAGGAGAATCATCAAGCATGAAGTCCAGTAAGTGCTGCCAACTCTCAAAGAGTAGGTTCTTGGTCAAAGCCAGGATGTCTTGAAAAAAGCCCTTACGGGTTCTTCGCTGCCGCCGGATGCGCTGATAAGACTGATCGACTAGCGCCAAGACAGTATGAAATAAAAAGGCTGAGTGTCTCGCAGGGGAATCTTGTTAACAAAGCGATACCGATAAATCTCTTGAACCCTTTTATTGCGTTGACGAACCTCTAATGTGTGAACCTCTCCAATCCCATCCAGATAATTTAACCAGTCATAGAATGCCGGATGAGACTCGGGTAAACAGGTAAAGATGAAGTTCATGCCAGCGCCTAAAGCATGCTCACACATCGGTTGATGGCTATAGAGGTCATCTCCGAGCAGCGTCACCTTTTGCGCCATGAAGTCGCAGGCGTGGGAGCTGACCCATCGTTTCGCTGCGGCGATTTCACAATCTTGTTTTTCATGCCCATCTTGAGGCGTAATGAATTCTGGCGCTAAAGAAATGACTTGAGACTGTCCTGGGGCAACAATCACAGGCAGAATTGCGCCATGAGAATACGTCACGGCTCCGGTTTTATGGGTACGACTCGAACACTTCTCACAGTGAAGGCTTGAGGAACTATAGTACTGTGTCCCATCTAAGGTCACGAGCAGATGGGACTCAAGACTTTGGAAAGGCTTTAGGTATCCACCCTTTTGTAAGGTTTGGTAGACCCTAGTAAACACTACAAACAGCTTCTGCGCTGATATCTTGTCCAAAATGTTGCGGATTTGAGGCGTGCTCGGAATCTCGATGACCCCAAAGAGGGTTTGAGCATTGTTTTTCCCTTGACGGCTCTGCATCTGCCGCTGATGCTCCAGAAATGATTCGCACTGCATAAAAAATGCACTCTTTGGCTCCCAAAATAGGGTCTTTTAAGCTGTAGCGCATTGCATTGCTGGCTTTTCGGGGTTCTCCCATCCCACTGATGGCTTGATAGAGAAACCCCAATAAACTTTTAAGCTCAATGGCATCGACTCCATCTCAGTAGCCTCAAGGGGATATTACTTCAGACTCTAGGGTAGCTGTCTTTTCTGGCAAGATTTTGAATTTGGAATTGCTGGGGGCGATCGCAGTCCGGTCTACAGCTAAAACCATTTCATTTCACCGATTGGGGCTTTTTTCTAGGCTAACGTCTCACAATAACAGCAGCTCAGATTGCCTGTGTATCTTGGGTTTGTTCTCGAATCACAGCGCTCCAGTTATCGCCTTCCACCGCTGCTTCTAACGCCTGCTGTCGTTCTGCATCAGTTTGGGCGGGGGGCGTTTCTTGGTGAAGGGTGCCGTCCGCCATCGCCCGCCGAAGCTTTAGCTTTTTCTCTTCATAGGCTTCGCGTTCTGCGGGGGACATGGTTTGGCTGGCGGCATCTTTGACGGTGCCGGCCCAGGTGCCGCTGGTGTCGGCGTTGCCCGATGGGGGTTGCGGGAGTTCTGTAATCCACGCATCCCGGAGCTGTTCCATTTCTTCGCGTTTGGGGAATTTGAAGGGCTGAACTTTAACAAAGGCACAGGTTTGCGCCCCATGTTGGGCGAGGTGGCTTTTGAGGGAGAGGGTGACGTTACGGGAGTAGCCGATGTATTGGGTTTGGCGATCGCCATCTAGCACGGCATAAACCCCAGCCACTTTAGCCTCGGCGGTTTCGGCACACCAGGCTTCAAGGGCGATCGTGTTATCTGTGTTGATTTCTAGGGCAGGGGCTTCGAGGGCTACTGCTGAATGCTCATCATCGGAACTGTATAAAAAATCGTGGAGACCTTTATGGGCTTGGGGGACGTTTTGGTGCTCAATGGAAGTTGATTGTTCTGTGGTCACTTGCATCACTCCAAAAATGGCTTTCAATCATTATCGTCTGAAGCGCTGCGGAATGTTGACAAGATAGAATTTGGACTTATTGCGCCTTTTCTTGGATTGATTTACGGGTGAGAAGATAAACTAACGGGCCAAACGATCCCAATGTCAGCGTAGCAACCAGCCAAGGCCAAGGATTGCGACCCGTTGTTTTGGCATCCTGCCACATCCAGATCGTTATGAGGATTAATGAGATTGTCAGGTCTGCCAAAACTTGACCTGCGCCAAAATTTTGAAAATGGGGCGCGATGATACCCCAATAGCCATGTTGCCAAAGCGCTGTTCCGCTCAGTGCTCCAAACAGAATGAGGGTGATGACGAGCATATTACGTTGCATGGATAAACCTCTCTAGGGATTAGTATTTTCAGTATTTAGCGTCTTTGTCATAGAAGCAATTACCTCAGAGGTAATTGAATTAATGCTCTGCTGTGGTTCAATCTAGGGATGCATACGCCAACCCAAACTTTATCCCTCACCTTGCGTCAAGTGCGTCAAGCACGTCGCTTCAGTCAGTTAGAACTGTCTTTACGGTTAGGCGTCTCTCAGCGTCATATCAGCTTTGTGGAAAGTGGTCGTGCTAAGCCGAGTCGCGAGCTGCT
>JANLSD010000136.1:0-3000 GCA_031362245.1 Acaryochloridaceae cyanobacterium OTE_25_metabat_464
TAAACGATCTCAAGGCCAAAAGTTTTTTGAAAATATTTTTTCCAACCAGTCACAACGCAGGCAATCGTCAACTCTCGCTTGACCCGTGCCCAAGCGAACGCATCAACCGCAAAACCAAAGCCCGTCTTCTGTGCACGAACAGCAACCGCAAAACTTTGGTGCAGGCTTTCGCCCTGACCCACACACTCACCCTTGAGTCGTCACAAAAAATCGCACTGCGATCTCATTTTTTCTCAAACCCGAAAAGTGCTCTTTTTGCCTAAATCCGCAAACCCGCATCTGTAGCATTCCTGCTCATGGTCTAGGGCATTCCTATGGATGTTCTAAAGGATGCCTAGGGCATCCCTATGGATGGTCTAGGGCATTCCTATGGATACTCTGATGGATTCTTGTGAAAAATGAAGTTTTTTAACCTGAAACCCTTGTGTTTGTTCGGGTTGGGTTCTGTTTTGACGATATTCGGATGGGAGGTAAAAAAATATGCACCCACTGCCACCTTCGGTGGAAGCAGATTTTCTGACCGACTTTTGACCGATTTTGATTTTGAGGCTTTTATATGAAGTTTCGTAAAGTTGATCGCGACCCAAAACTTTTTCTAAAAGTTGATTCGGAATTTGAAAAAGATGAGTGCCATGCTGAAGGATTTTGAAAAGGTCAATCCAAATAATTTGAGTCATGCGATCTGGTTTGAAGAGGTCGCAGAATCTCTCTCACCTGTAGGGGAATCTCAAGCTTACGGGTGTGTTGTCTCATGAGAAACTTCACTCCAATCAAAGCCGGAAGCGGCGGCTCAGGTGACTATGCTGAGTACCTGCTCAAAACGGAAGCGCTCAAAAAGTCGTCTGAGTATTATGTTGAGGTCGAAAAAGAGGCCACAGCGTCGGTTTATATCGGCTCGAAGTCTGCAAAATTAGGACTGTTCGGAGAAATCGACCTCGAAAGTGCAAAGCAATTATTAGGGGGTGTTTTGCCGGATGGAACCGAGATCCGAGCAGACAAAACCAGCGGTCAAGAAGTTTTAGCGCACGACAACACGCTATCCGCGCCAAAAAGTGTCAGTATCCAAGCGGCTGAGGACATTCGGGTGTTTGAATGTCATGTTGCGGCAGTGCGGGACACGATCGCCGCCCTGGAAAAATACTACTGCGTCCAACGGGTGCAAAAAGAAGGTGTCCGTACCTTAGAAAAAGGGGATGGTTTCGTAGGGTGGATGACCCATCACTGGCAATCGCGTGAGGGAGATATCGACATGCATACCCATGTCGTCACCATGAATGGTTGCATGGGGCCAGATGGCAAATGGAGGGCGGTTGATGACCGCGAAATGTCTGGTGCTCAATGGCTTGGGTCGTATTACAGGAATTGTCTGGGCCAGCGATTGCAAAATGTGGGGTACAAAATCCATGAGAAACAGTTAGAGCGTGGGGGATACAGCTTTGAGTTAGAGGGCTATACAGACCAAGACATTGATGAATTTTCAACTCGACACAAACAGATTACGGAAGCCAAGCAAAAGGGTTTAAGCGACCAGGAAGCTTGGTACACAACCCGTAAAGACAAAGATGAAGAGATCTCGCTCGGAGAACTGTTCGAGAAGACGATCGCTCAAAAGGCTGAGATTGGCTGTACTGGACAGTCATTCCCGATGGGCATGAACCTAAGGCCCATCGGCAAAGCCGACGCTGCCACTATCGTTGACCGGGCGATCGCCCACCTGAGCCGTGGTTCGTGCCAATTCACTCAGGCCGAGCTATTGGCAGAATGCTTTGACCATATCGAACGGGTTCGACTTAAGGATGTGGAAGGTGAGATCGTCGCTCATCCCGAACTTGTTGACTATGGCGTCATTCGCGGCATTGACTACCTAAAGGGTATCTACACCACAGCAGAAGCCTTAGAGCGGGAAACCACCATTATCCAAAGATGGATGAAGGGACAAGGGCAAGCGACCCCCATCATGGATAAAGCGGCATCCAAAACAGCGATCGCCCGTCTGGAATCCATCTATAAGCAGGAATGGGAACAGTCCCGTGAATTAAAGCTCAATGAACTCAGGGCGAAAATCGCAACGGGCGATAAATCAAAGAAGACAGCCAAACAGCTTGCAAGGCTTGAGAAACAAGAGTTTCAGGGCTTGAATAAAGGCCAAGTTGGGGCCGTGCAAGGTGTCTTAGCCACAGAAAATAAGAATGCCATCATCTATGGCCTTAGCGGGGTAGGGAAAACAAAAAGCCTCAAACCGCTCAAGGACATCTTAGATGAGCAGAACATCGAAACGCTTTGGCTTGCTCCATCCCTTTCAGCCGTCGAAGTGCTAACAGAAGACGTAGGGCAACAAGCCTATACCCTTCAGCGTTTGGCTTATACAGATTCAATTCGGTTAAAGCCAGGGCAGATCGTTTTTGTGGATGAGTCAGGGTTAGCGGACGCAGAATGCATCGACCTTGTAGGCGCAAAAGTCGAGGCCGTAGGTGCTCGATTGATTCTCATTGGAGATCACAAACAGAACAAACCCATCCAAGCCGGAAGCCCCATGAAAAGCCTCATGACGCACGAGGCTGAAGTCTTCAAAATCTGGGAAATTCTGAGGCAACAAGACCCCATCCAGAAAGAGGCTGTAGAACTGATTGCCAACGGCAAAGGGGTTGAATCCATTGAACTGCTCAACGAGCATGGCTATGTGACGGAGATTAAAGATCCTGAGTTAAGACAGGAGGCGATCGCAAGCCAATACCTATCAATGACTGTGACAGAGCGCAAAAACACCCTGCTTATCACTGGAACGAATGCCGAACGGCTGGATTTAACGGAGAAGATTCGACAAGGACTCAAAGATGAAGGGTTTCTAGGGTTATCGCTCGATTGCATACAGTTAGAGGACTCTAGGCTCACTCCAGATCAATTAACCGACCTTAGAAATTATGAGATCGGGGATTTTGTTGCACCCATGCGTGACTATGCCCAGGCCAAACGACATGAGTATTGCAAGGTTATTGGCAA
>JANLSD010000162.1:0-3875 GCA_031362245.1 Acaryochloridaceae cyanobacterium OTE_25_metabat_464
GGAGGCATTAGAAGGACGAGAAGACCTGAATCAATTTAAGGCCAATTTGTTGGATGCAAAAGCTGCCCGTCATCATGCGGCATGGCCTGTGGAATTAACAGCAGCAGTAGAGCAGGCTTTAGCCCAAGGCAATGAGTGTCCTCCTCAAGGCGTCAGCGCCCAAGACTGGGAAAGGGTTCTCTTAGCTCGACAGACAGAAGCTGAGTGTCGCTCACTCAAGCAACTGAGATGTTTGGGACCCGAAGTGCAAGTGGGTCAAGTCATTGCGGCGACCGATGACATTTTGTTGCGTAAACCCCAGTCCGGCCAATGGTTGACGCAACGGGTCGCTCGGATTGCGACACCTAATGGCTATCGGTACTTGAGTGGAACAGGCTCCCTTGTCCTCAGACAGATCGCTTTGATGCTGCTCCTTTGTGGTGGACTCAGCAGTTGGGTGACGCTGCTCGGAGATGGTGCCAAATGGCTGCGCGATTTCTTTGAGGAAGGTCTCAAAGACTTTACTCGAAAAGAGTTTTTGTTGGACTGGTACCACCTTCTGCGTAAGTGTAAGGGCTTTGCTGGGATGATAGGTTCCACCCAACAATCCAAGAAAGAGCTGAAAAAGCAACTTAGTACACTGCTTTGGAAAGGGCAGACTGATCTGGCCTTGGCCACGTTAGAATCCTATCGCGCTCATACTAAAAATGAGGAAAAACTCCAAGAACTTATCAATTATCTCAGTGCGCGTAAACCTTACATTGTCGATTACAATCAACGACGGCTCCTTCAGCAATATATTGGCAGTGCTCATGCGGAGAAAGCATGCGATTTAATTGTCGCGAAACGACAGAAAAATCGGGGGATGCACTGGTCAGAAAGGACAGCAGATGGACTGGCTGCTTTGAAGACAGTTATGTTGAATAAATCTTGGGAACTTTACTGGAAAGAACAAAAAGTACTTCCACTGGCTGTTGCTCTTTAGCACAGACCTTATCAGCGCCAACATATGCTGTGACCGAAAGTCTTTTCCGCCATCTGTATATAAATATTGGGGCAGTCCATACGTTTCCCACGTTTGTTTTAATTCATACGCTACAGGATATCGTTTTGGTAAAATTCCGTGGCGTAGTGCCAGACAGACGAGTTGAGCGCTGGGTGGGTCAGTGCGATTCGTTCTTACTGAAATAGCTGAAATGCTTATAAAGTAAGGCTTCTGAGGGATAACCCAACTTGGGTTGAGTTCGCACTTTTAGTCCCCCTCAGATGACAACTTGATGTTCTTATAGGTGACTGCCTCTGACTAAGTCCAGACAGCTAATCCTATCCGCCAGGTATAAGGCGTGAAAGCATAGCCCCCATTTCAACGGTTTAGCGCCAATGGGATGAAGCGGGGTTAAATGTCGGTATCTGGTAGCCTAAACCGGAAACTCTGGCTAGCAAGTGTACATGGGTAAAGCATAATGCCTGAACGTATGTCTGAACCACCGTGACCAGCGACCAGTGAAATAGTGCTGGAGTGAATCTAAGGCAATGCCTGAATCATCACAACACTGGAAACAAAAGTTAAAGGTTTCAGGAACTTCTTAATTGAGCTATAGGAAGTTTTATACCCATTACGAAACCCGGTGGACAATACGACCCTAAACATACAACCAATGAACATCTGGAACGAAATAACTCGACCAAGTTTTCACTCTGAACGGTCGAATATTCAGAGCAGGTACTAAACCGAATGGACTGGCGGGAAGGATGGTCTAAAAAGCCAATGCTTGGGGTAATGCCCAGGATATGCAGACGTAGACCCGATAGTACGGAATGAAGACCCTTTAGTCAGAGTAAAGACGATGACACACTCAGAAATGAGGAGTGATGAATGGAAAGACATCGACTGGAAACAAATCCAGAAGAATGTTTATCGACTCCAAACCAGAATCTTCAAAGCCAAATGTCGCGGTGATGCCAAGCAGGTTCACAGACTCCAGAAATTATTGATGAAGTCCTGGTCTGCCAAACTCTTATCAGTCAGAAAGGTTACTCAGGATAATCAAGGTCGGTCAACGGCTGGGGTTGACGGAATAAAATCCCTAACTCCATCCCAAAGATTTGACCTTGCAAACTCCTTAGAACTCACGGGAAAAACCAAACCAACGCGAAGGGTAATGATTCCAAAACCTGGAACGACGGAGGAACGACCGTTAGGAATCCCTTGTATGATTGATAGAGCAAAACAGATGCTCGTTAAACTAGCACTTGAAGCTGAGTGGGAAGCGGTTTTTGAAACCAATACCTATGGCTTCAGGACAGGACGAGGCGCTCATGATGCAATCGAAGCAATTTTTTTGAGTATTAAGCAAAAAAGCAAATATGTTTTCGACGCCGATATTTCAAAATGCTTCGACAAAATCAACCAAAAAAAGTTGTTAGACAAGCTCAATACCTTCCCTAAATTATACAAGCAAATCAAAGCTTGGTTAAAGTCAGGAGTAGTAAGGGATGGCAAATTATTTCCAACCAATGAGGGTACACCACAGGGAGGTGTTGTTTCCCCAGTATTGGCTCTAATCGCCCTACATGGGTTGGAAACAGCGATAAGAGGCTGCATAAATCAAACAAAAAAGGCACAATACGAATTAAATGTTGTGTTCTATGCCGATGATTTTGTTGTTCTTCATAAATCGCTAGATGTCATCCATAAGTGCAAATCGGCAGCTCAAGAATGGTTAAAGGAGATGTCTCTAGAATTAAAACCTAGTAAGACTAGAATCTCTCATACTCTAAACCCGTATGAGGGAAATGTTGGATTCGATTTTCTCGGATTCAACATTAGACAGTATCCAGTTGGAAAACACCATTCTGGATATAATACTCATGGTCAAAAACTGGGATTTAAAACTCTCATCAAGCCTAGCAAAAGTAAGATTGCTTTACATGTTGAAACTCTCAGGGAAACCATTAAGTCTTATAAGACAGCGCCTCAACAGGTACTGATTAGTAAGCTGAATCCAATCATTCGGGGATGGTCGAACTATTACTCAACAGTAGCAAGCAAACAGACCTTTAGTAGTTGTGAGAATACTATGTACGCTCAGCTACGAGCTTGGGCAAGATATCGAACCGGGAAATTTGATTTCAACACCTTAAACAAATACTGGCACTACATTAATGAGAAACAAACCTTCTCAATGAAGGGCGGAATGAGATTAGCGTCTCATAATGACACCTCAATTGTACGCCACATAAAGGTTAAAGGTGGCAAAAGTTACTTTGACGGGGACGTACTCTACTGGAGCACCAGAAAGGGCGCACATCCTGAATTACCCAACCGAGTGGCAATGCTACTCAAAAAGTACAAAGGACGATGCACTGAATGTGGACTGATGTTTGTAGGAGACGATTTGATTGAGGTTGACCACACTACCCCCAAAATGGATGGTGGAAAGGATAAATTCGATAATCTGCAACCGCTTCATCGTCATTGCCACGATGTCAAAAGCGCCCGTGATAATGCCAACAGGACAGCCCTGAATCAGGAAACTGTCTTAGAGCCACTTGAAGGCTACATCAACGACCAGGGTGATTGGTGCTGCTGACAACAGCCGTATTGTTGAGGAGCCGTGTGCCGTGAAAGTGGCAAGCACGGTTTTGCATGGGAGGTGCGATTCGTTCTTGCTGAAATAGCTACAAAGCTTATAAAGTAAGGCTTCTGAGAGATAACCCATTATGGGTTGAGTTCGCACTTGAAATCCCTCTCAGATGATAACTTGACGTTCTTATAGGTGACTGCCTCTGACCAAGACCAGACAGCTAATCCTATCCACCAGGTATAAGGTGTGAAAGCATAATCCCCATTTCAACGGTTTAGCGCCAATGAGATGAAGCGGGGTTAAACGGTG
>JANLSD010000164.1:0-7084 GCA_031362245.1 Acaryochloridaceae cyanobacterium OTE_25_metabat_464
AATCTGGATCCATCATCTGCTCAAAATCCTGACGGGTCGTCCCAAACTCAGGACGATGAAAGATTGGCTCTCGTTGCCTTAGCTCATTGAGCACCTGCGTAAGCGTTGGATCGGTCATCAAATGCGGGTTCATTGGATTCCGTTTGAGTTATCTTAAAAATATTCCATACAAGAATAGTTGAAGGAGCATCATGACTCCTCCCGTTAAAACCCAGGATACTCGACCCGCTAAGTTGCCTTTTCTGGAATCAATTTGCTGGCAGACTGATAATGTATATCGCTTTACATCCGAACAAATGTTGAGCCGATATGAACGTGGCTGGGAATATCGTCAGCTCTTCAACAACCTAGAAGGCGAAGAACTCGATTTTCTTAGGCAGCTTGCCAAGACTTATCATTCGTGGCTTCAGGCTGATTTATGACCTTTCGGTTCGCACATCACAACAAAATTCTGACAATTCTTGAGAGCTTAAATTCTGACGTGCTTAGAAAAAGTTCCGCTTACTTTGGTGGCGGAACCCTGATTGCATTGGATTTTGAAGAATACCGTTGGAGTAAGGATGTTGATTTTATCTGTCCGATTGCCTCACAAGGGTATAAACACCTTCGTAATGTCGTGTTTGACAGCGGTTTTCAGGCTTTGTTTCAAGATCTAAGCCAAATCCAAATTGGACGTGGGACTGCGAATCAATATGGAATTCGGATGATTGCCACCGTTGATGACGTGCCTATAAAGGTGGAGATTATTGCAGAGGCAAGATTTGAACTCGAACCGCCTCGGTACCCTGAGTGGTCTCCCGTGGCTTGCTTAAGTCTGGGCGATTGTTTTACATCAAAACTCCTTGCCAACGCAGATCGCTTTATGGATGACGGGGTTGAATCCAGAGATTTGATCGATCTGGCAGTGCTGCGGCTCCAGACTCCCATCCCTCAAGCGGCTTTGGAGAAGGCAGAAAATGCCTATGAAGTTTTACGCCCCCTGGAACGAGCCGTTCAGCGCTTTCAAAAAAGACCAGACCATAGAGAAGAATGTTTTGCGGGTCTACAGATTGTGGTTCAACCTCAGATTTCTAAAATTATGGATGGGATTGATTTATTGGCTGGCGATTTAGGCTTACCCACTACGTTAAGAACCTTTAACGAGCAGCACGATTTTTTGGCAGACATCTAAGACGAAAAAATTAGCTTTATGCGATTTGGTTAAGGGGCGATCGCCCTAATAAACGCGCCTGCTGCTGCAAGTGCTGTAACCGTCCGAACGTGGTTCCAGGCTGTCCAGTTAGCAAGATAGCTGCCCCATAGATTTGCCCCCTCCGCGCTGCTTGGCTCGACCCTTCCCAGTGCATCATTGAGCGGCACATTGAAGGCGATCGTGACCAGAACTGTACCGATGATATACAGCAGGCTACCCACGAGCAGGTAGGCGCTACTGAGTTGATGCCACTTTGGCAGCGAGAAAACTGATAGAAATAGACAAATTGCAGCCGTGCCGAACAGTGCCGTCATAAACAGCGGATTGATTGCCGTAATATTAATTGACTGCATGGCGGCAATCCCCTGGGCGGGCTGGAGCCTAGCAAGAGCAGGCATCACAAAGGTTGAAAATGCAAAAAATACCCCAGCGACCAGGCCACAGCCGAGTGCGGCGACAAAGGTTATGGTTGCAAGATTGTTATTAAACACGGCTGTCTTCTCCCCATACTCCGGTTGATGTGATCTGGTAGGCGAATTCTGCAAAGTCCCTGGGCTTACGGCCAAAGCGACAAACGCCCTTGCTGCCAGCGCCATAACCGTCCGTTCAAAACTTACATGACGCTTGAATCTATTGTTTTTTTGTCAGAAGTAGAGTTTGGCCTTAAAGCAGGAGATCTATTTTTGGGTCATTGTATTGTAGTTAGAATGGATGACAGTGATCATTTTATGGATGCTCACATTGCTGGATAACAGTTAAAAAGTTCATCAAAAACAGTAAAACTTTAGACTTCTAAACAATGTCCATCAATATTTATAAAGATGAATATGATCAATTGACCTGTCTTTGTGAAGGTGAGTGGGAATTGCCATTTCAGATTGATGAGCTTGAAAACTGGCTCTCCACCAACAGCTCAAAACTTCCTAAAGGTTCTTATGTAGCCCATGTGGGGTTTAGAGTAAGAGAAGGTGCCACGGGTGGAGGTGCAGTCGTTTCCCTAAAACTAATGGAAATGATGATCGCAATTGGCATGGAGCTAAATCTGTCTGAGGATGACTAACCTCAATCGCTACCCATTCACTGATTTATCCCAATTTCTAGTCTAAATTTCCCTGTTTTTTGTTTTTCAACCCTAAAATCTATGTCTACAGAAGTCTTCTTTCAACAACTCAAGCATCCCAATCCCCACCTGCGTGATCAGGCGATGCTAGAAATCGCCGAACATCGAGATGAGACCACCATTCCCAGGCTCATGGCGATCTTAGACGAGGAAGACACCACCTACCGCCGAGCTGCGGTCAAAGCTCTCGGAGTGATTGGCTCAGATACAGTCCCGTCGTTGGTTGAGGCATTGCTCAACAGTAGTAACGTTACGGTACGCGGCAGTGCTGCTAAAGCACTCGCCCAAGTTGTGATTAATTATCCCGAAATTCCGCTGTCCAACGAAGGGATGGAAGGTCTCAAATCTGCACTCAATGACCCCAATCCTGTGGTTCATATTGCGGCGGTGATGGCTCTTGGTGAAATTGGCGCGCCAGCAGTTGAAACATTGATTGAGGCATTGCAAACTACAGATAATCCTGCGTTGGGAGTGTCCCTCGTGAATGCCCTTGGCTCCATTGGCGATCCGCGTGGGTTGGATGTCTTGACGGCTGTGATTGAGAATGAAGAAACGGATTCCTATGTACGGGAATCTGCCACAAGTGCGCTTTCTCGGTTGGAGATGACAGCGAAGTTTAACTCTCAGGGGTAGTTGAAAAACTCAGCGGTTAGGAGGACGGGGGATGTGCTGGTGAGATAGGCGATCGCGCAGCGAATAAACCAAGTGCAGCGTCACCACTAAACATGGGGTTTAGGAGCAAACACCCTGCATTGGGCAAACACGTAGGTTTGCCCCTACCAACATTTTGGATTTATTCGGGGTGACAGCTCAAAGTTTTTGACTGATTGCGATCACAAAAATTTATTTTGTCAATGGTGAAGGTTGTGACCCATCCCCCGTAGGGGTAGACCTACGTGTCTACCCAGTGCAACGTGATCGCCATCCACCAAAATTCAAATCTAGTGCAGCGCCACGAGAAAAAATGGGGGTAGCAAGCTCTGATATACCTAGCCGACAGACATAGGCTCAACCCTAAATTTATGACGTGACGCTGCACTAGATATACTGGAGTCAAAGGACTCTTTTTCAACCATGCGCGCAATTGAAACGACAGGTACTTTGAATACGCAGGGGCAACTCCAGCTTGATCGTCCCTTTCCCCAAGACACCCCCAATCGGGTGCGCGTTATCCTGCTGATGCCAGAGGATGATCTGAACGAGCAAACTTGGTCAAGTGCGATCGCAACCAACCCTAGCTTCGCTTTTCTGCACGATCCAGAAGAGGATATTTATACCCTTGAAGATGGGCAACCTGTAAACCATGAAGGGTAAGGTTGTTCTGATTCAATTTCCCTTCGATGATCTATACTTCTAGCAAAGTTCGTCCTGCCTACTGTTTAACAGATGCAATCGGCAGTTATCAGCACATCATTTTCGCGCTCATCACCAGCCGTATTCCTGAATCGCCTCTCAACACGGATATTGTTCTGCACCCAGAACATCCAGACTTTGTAAATAGTGGTCTTCGGCAAGCGTCAACTTTACGTCTGGATCACCTCATAACGCTTCGTCAATCCCTGATTCGACGGGAGTTAGGATTTCTCACAGCAGAAGCTCAAATCTCAATCGCAGATATTTTGTGCCGTATCCTATCCGCTTAATTTTAGTAATGGGTTAGCCGCAGTGAGTCTAGGCCATACTACTTTCTTTGTTGCCCTCGCCGATTTTGACGGTCACACCCTTAAGCATTTCTATCAGGCTTTACTAGAGCAAGATCCAATTGTGGATGTCCCTGATGTTTATGCTGAGTTCGCCCTGGCAGGACTGCGGATTGGTCTTTTTAAGCCGAACAACACCCATCGGACAGAGTTTGAATCCCTCTCTAGTGGCAGTATGAGTTTATGTATTGAGGTTGAGAGTATAGAGGATGCGATCGCCCATCTCACCACTCTCGGCTATCCACCGCCTGGGCCAATCCAACACACCTCCCACGGTCGCGAAATCTATGCTTACGATCCTCAGGGGAATCGGCTTATCCTTCATGATGCGACGGCTACCGTGTTAGGTTAAGCGGTAGCATTGTGCAGGAGTACAGGTATGGGTATTGGATATAGGTTTAGAATGGCGGCTTGTGCTGCATTATTGATAATTGCCCTCTGGGGTTTCAATCCTTCAACGGTTTCAGCCTATCCACTTATTCCCCAAAATACGATGGCTTTTCTATCTTTTCCTGGTACGCGTCCTAGCAATTTAGGCGTTAATAATGGTCAACTTGCGGCCTGCCCTAACACGCCAAATTGTGTGTCTAGCCAAGCATCCGCTTCTGACAAAGAACACAGTGTTGCGCCGATCGCATTTGCGGGAGAGGGAAAGGGGGCGATCGCCAAGCTCAAAACCATTATCGAAAATTCAGAGCGCACCAAAATCATTGAGACAAGCGACAACTATCTCTACGCTGAGTTTGCCAGCAAGCTCATGGGGTTTGTGGATGATGTCGAGTTTTACGCCGATGACAGTGCGAAGGTCATTCATGTGCGATCAGCTTCTCGGCTTGGTCAATCGGATTTAGGTGTCAATCGTAAGCGCGTTGAAGAAATGCGGCCGAAGTTGGCTTAAAGGTCGCTTGAGTGTTGCTTCCCTTGATAAATAAAATTACTCTATTGAGCAGTGCCAAAATCTACACGTCTCCAAACAGCTCCATGAAAAAATCGCTGACCATCCTGATGATTTGTGCGTTGGTACAAGGCTCGGTATCAGGCAACGCACAAGAACTCATTCCTACTGTCTTATTTACCAAAGCAATGAACCCCGCGTTTGCGGAGGACTATCAGGCTGAGACTATTAAAACAACCGTTCAGTTCATGGCACCGGGTTCAACCGAAGGATATCTATGGGGTTCTATTCCAAAGTCTGCAATTAATGGCAAGGTTCCATTTCGGGTATTTGCACCAGGATTATCAGAACCAGTCGGGTTTGGCAATATTCCGCCCCATGTGTTTATTGATAAAGATAAGTCTGACTTGGTCTTTACCCTTAAACGTGGCGAAACAATTATTATGACTGGACACCCTGTGGTCGGAAAAATGATCCCTGGTTTTACTCAGATTGTATTTGTTGCTGATTCTATATCAAGAGTCAAACCAGCAAAAGAAGGTAGTAGGTTCTAGTACAAATGGCACCTGACCTACAATTCTAGATTGTCCGATTTATTTCAATTTCTGGGGTTTTTCATGCTTTCTTCTAGTTCTTCTAGGGTTTGGATGAGGAGCTTTTTGGCCTGAAGTTTCCAGCCCCACCGCTGAAGAAAAATCGCCGCTGCCCCGCCGCCTAAGGTCGCCAGAAAATCGAGGGGCTGCATAAAGGAAATTCCGGTGAGTAAACCCAGGCCAGCAATGCCCCAAAAGGGTAAAGCGACCGTCTGCCGCTGTTCTGCGAGAATTTGCCCAAATCCTCCTGAGGGCATCTCCGCCGTCAATGTTTCCTTAATTTGTCGCTGCTCTGTAGCCGACACCGAGAGCGCAATTTTACGACGCAGCTTTTCAATTTTGCGGGCATCGGTGCTGTACTCAGTCAGCTCATCTTCTGCCATCAAAATTAAACGCTCAAGATTTGCCATAGCCCGCACCTTGTAACAATACAAACAAAAGAGGTGGAATTTTTTCCACCTCTTTTTATTAAGGAGCGATCACACGATCAATGATCGCCTGTTCTATCCGTAAATCTTAGTAACGGTAGCCCGCTGCCTTACCAGGTTTTTGAACAATAAAGCTCATAACTTGGCATTGCTTCACGTTATCAAACGCAACGATGCGGATGTAGGACTCAGGATACTCAGACTTACATTCCTGAACTTCTCTGAGCAACTCTTGAGGAGATTGGCAAGAGAAGAAAGGAAGCTTCCACATCGTCCAATAAAAATCTTGGGGTTGAGGATCTTCACAGAACTCAACGCAAGGATAGTAGCCTTGGTCAAGCGTGTATTGAATCTGACGAGCAACTTGCTGATCGGTCAAAGGAGGCAAGTAAGAAAAAGTTTCGTAGCGCTTTTCGAGTGGTAGGGTTCTCATCGAATTCCTCAATAATTATTCAGATGGGTAAAGGCTTAAAAATTAAGCCGTCTCAATATTTTCATCAGGCTCAGAAACCTCTTCCTGCTCAGGATGGTTCAGCTCACTGCTTAGGTCAACCTTCGTCATCCGCTCTAGCTGCTGCTTTCTGTGCTCCGTATTGAGCTGCTGCGTCGTCGTGCGCAACATCTCCGGCAGAAAATCAGCAATCTCTTCAGCCAACGTTTCCCGTACCGTCAAAACCCGAAAGGCCAGCTCTTGGCGCTCATCAAACAAAGCACGTAGAAACGCTTCGCCATCTTTGATGCTTTCGCGAGACGCAAACTGGTGAAGCCAGTAAGCTCGCTTGGGTTCGGTTTCATCAAGCTGTTCGTAAACAACCCGCACTGCACGGTACGTCAAGTAGCTAATCAGCGTCTTGGTTGTATCTTTCGCAATTTGCTTTAGATCCATAGGTTTTGAAATAAAGGATCAACGAATGAAAAGATATTAGTCTATTCTTCCGCGATCCTTCATTCTGTGCCTACAGGAAGCGTTAAACAACGCTAATGAGATAGATGCGTCAACTAGATGGTGTCAACGGCTTCAAATTCGAACTTGATTTCTTTCCAAAGTTCACAAGCAGCAGCCAAGTCAGGACTCCATTTGCAAGCTTCACGAAGGATGTCGCCACCTTCACGCATGAGGTCACGGCCTTCGTTACGAGCTTGGACGCAAGCTTCA
>JANLSD010000166.1:0-12870 GCA_031362245.1 Acaryochloridaceae cyanobacterium OTE_25_metabat_464
GCCTCGCGCAAGGCGACCTTAAATTCTAAAATCTCCACAAAGCCAGCGATGCAACCTGTCCCGTCTTAAACTGATACCCTAATTCTATAATCTTGCCGCTTGGAGATCGAGCTATTTTATCAAAGTTAATTCTAATCCTAATATCGAAAAATATCCTACTTATTATTAATAATGAATCGGTAATTAAAAACTTCTCGAATTCTGTCTGGACTATTGTCGAATGCAGAAAAAAATAACCAAATCATGCCGAAATTACTCAATAACCTCTTCAAATCTGACAACGCCTTTGATGATTTTGAATAACGCAGATTCAAAAATAGGTGATGTCTCGCTAGAATATTCAGCGAAACCAAGCAAAACGTTATCCTTATTGTTATTGTCTGCTGATGCGACAATGAGTTTAGAACCGCTTTTTTGAGCACCCCCTCCGGTGAGTTACGAACCCCTTCACCATAAATATCGCCCCCAAACCTTTGCGGATTTGGTGGGACAAGATGCTATTACCACCACCCTCAGTAGCGCCATGCGCCTGCGGCGGATTGCCCCTGCCTACCTTCTCACAGGCCCACGGGGGACGGGCAAAACCTCCAGTGCTCGCATTTTGGCAAAGTCTCTCAATTGTGTGAAGGGAGATGTGCCCACCCCAGATCCCTGTGGGCTGTGCGAAGTGTGCCAAGCCATCACGCGAGGCAACGCCCTAGACGTCATCGAAATTGATGCCGCCAGCAATACGGGCGTCGATAACATCCGAGAGCTAATCGAGCGCGCCCAGTTTGCCCCTGTTCAGTGCCGCTACAAAATTTACTGCTTAGACGAAGTCCACATGCTCAGCACCGCCGCCTTTAATGCGCTGCTGAAAACCCTAGAAGAACCGCCCGATCGCGTGGTGTTTATCCTGGCGACCACCGATCCGCAGCGGGTGTTGCCCACCATTATTTCGCGGTGCCAGCGGTTTGACTTTCGCCGGATTCCTCTCCAGCCGATGGTGCAGCATTTAATTTATATCGCCCAGCAGGAAAACATTGCGATTGCCCCCACAGCCGTCGAACTCGTCGCCCAAATCTCCCAGGGAGGACTGCGGGACGCAGAAAGCTTGCTGGATCAGCTCAGCCTACTGGCAGGGGAAATTACCATCGATCGCGTTTGGGATCTAGTGGGTTCTGTGCCAGAACAGGACTTGCTGGCCTTGGCAGAGGCGATCGCCACCACCAACCCTGAAACCATTCTCGACCGAACGCGGCATCTATTGGATCGTGGGCGCGAACCCTTGACAGTGCTCCAAAACCTGACGGGATTTTATCGAGATTTGCTGATTGCCAAAACCGCACCCAAGCGCCGAGATCTGGTTGCGCTGACGGAATCCACCTGGGCCGCCCTGTGCCAGTTTGCCCAATCAGTTGATCTCAATACGATTTTGGCGGGACAGCAGCATCTACGCACCTGCGAAATTCAGATTAAAAACACCACCCAGCCGCGCCTTTGGCTAGAGGTGACGCTATTGGGGCTGATTCCCTTTACTGCGCCCCAATCTGCGCCCCAACCTACGCCCAATCTTTCCCTTCCCCAAGGATTTCAGCCTGCTGCCGTTGTATTGCTCCCAACGGCAGTCAATGGTGCGCCCCCCCAGCATCAAGCCCCTGCGATGGCTGGGAATGGGGCGATCGCCCCTCCCCCTAGCGTTAGTCCTGTCAGGGAGGTGAATACAGCGCTTCCCTCAGATGAGGATGAGTTTTGGCCGACGGATATTGCAGCGCCTGAGCCTTCTATTGCAGCGCACCAGCCCATTAGCGTACCAGCATCCATCCCAGACCCTGCGCCAAAAGTGGCAGCGCCTCCACCCGCCCCCTATGTTCAGGCCATGCCTGTCGCGGATCCAACGCAAGGCGTGGAGGCATCGGAACTCAGTTTAGATCAGCTCTGGCAGCAGCTATTGGGGCATCTCAACCGTCCATCCAGGGCGCTCTTGAGCCAGCATGGTCAGCTCATTGCCTTTCGCGGAAGAGAGGCCCAAATTGGGATTCGCAATGGCTCTTTAGCCCGTGTGCTCCAAAGTAAGATACCGGATGTTGAGGCTGCTTTCTTGAAGGTGTTTAACCGCAAAGTCGGGGTCAGCATCCAAATCATGACTGAAGCGTCATCGGCCCAGGCTCCCCCTGCACCAGTGGAATCCGTTCTGCCAGTGGAACTCCCATCCCAAAGTTTTCCAGTTTCCGTTGAACAAATTTTGCCCGCCGCGTTCCCAGCCCAAAATTTTCCAACGCCCGTCCCTTCCCATGCAACAATGCAGGCGGCTCCAGCTGTCCTGAGCACTGTCCCTGCTCCATTGCCGTTGCCCCCTGAGTCCTTCACGCCCCCCGCAGAAGCCCCGTTGAACTCAGCGCCCGCATGGCAAACCTTTGATGCCTTAACCCACGCAACTAAAGACTTTGCTCAATTTTTTAACGGTGCGATCGTAAACTTGGAGGGCACACCGGAGGCAGAAGCAGCGGTGCCCGTCGTCTTGGAAGAAAAATTAGACGGTACTGAGTGGGATGAGCCTTGAATGGCTTAGGTCAAGGGGTTAAAAAGCGAATGGCCTCCAGTAGTCCCCTGGCCTTATTGAGGGTTTCTTCATACTCCAGTTCGGGCACAGAATCTGCCACCAATCCAGCGCCCGCCTGAACACTGACTTGATGATGGTTCCCGTCCTTTTGCACAATCATCGTGCGGATGGTAATCGCAGAATTAAGTTGACCTTCAAAATCGTAGTAGCCATACACCCCAGAATAGGGTCCCCGACGACAGCCTTCCAGTTCATGGATAATTTCCATCGCCCGAATTTTAGGCGCACCACTCACGGTTCCCGCGGGAAAACAAGCTTTGAGTAGATCCCAGGCCGTTTTGCCAGGAGCCAATTCGCCAATCACGTTGCTGACAATATGCATGACGTGGGAATAACGCTCAATCACCATCAATGACTCGGGTTGTACCTGCACACTCCCGTTAATGCAGACCCGGCCCAGGTCATTGCGGCCTAGATCCACCAACATGACGTGTTCGGCAATTTCCTTAGGGTCTTGGAGCAGATCGGTCTCGTAGGCTTGGTCTTCGGCAAGGGTTGCCCCACGCGGACGGGTGCCTGCAATGGGTCGAACGGTGGCCAGCAGTGGGGACTCTGCATCTGCCTGCCGCTCGGCCTTCACCATCACCTCAGGACTCGACCCAATAAGCTGCCAGTCTTGGAAGTTCATAAAGGACATATAGGGCGAGGGGTTAATCAACCGCAGAGAGCGATACAGCATAAACGGATCGCCTTCGTAGGCCACCGATAGCCTTTGGGACAGCACCACCTGGAAAATGTCTCCCGCTTTGATGTAGTCTTTGGCTTTGACAACGTTGGCACAAAACGCTGCCTGGGAAACATTGCTCTTAAAGGCAACGGGGGTTGGCGGGTTAGAAGGGGGTTGGCCCGTCAGTTCGATCAGGGCACGATTGAGCGGATGTTTGAGCCGTTGCACCAGAAACTCAATGCGATTGCAGGCTTTCCCGTAGGCCACCGTTAGGTCAGCCTCTTGGCGCAAATCTGCGTAGGCAATCACGTAGGTTTTGCGTTTGACCTGATCAAAAATCAGCAGGTTATCCACCTGCATCCAGAGACCATCGGGTAAATCTTCAGCAGTGGGCGCGTGGACAGGCACCCGTGGTTCAATCCAACGAATGAGTTCATAGCCCCAAAATCCAAACAGTCCGCCAATGCCAGCGGGGAGTTGAGGCAATTTAACAGGGTGGTAGGGCTTAAGGCAATCAGCCAATACCTCAAAGGGATTTCCGGTGAAGGTCTCGGTGGTGCCATCACGGTGGGTTTGAGTAGTGCGATCGCCCCGTGATTCCAGCACCCAGAGCGGATCGCAACCTAAAAAGCTGTAGCGACCAATGTGTTCGCCTCCTTCCACAGACTCTAGGAGAAAACTATAGGGCTGCCCTGCACAAACGCGATACCAAGCGGAGACAGGGGTATCAAGGTCAGCAACCCATTCCCGATACACCGGAATAAAGTTACCCTTTTGGGCCAGTTGTGCAAATTGGTCAAAATCAGGAAAGTTCATGAATCTCTAGGAACGCAGTAATTCTCAATATAAAAAGTCAGCCGTAATAAGCTGCTTACACCCTGCATTACCCCACCCCAGCCCTCCCCTTGGTAAGGGGTGGGAGCCGGATCTAGATCTTCTTCCCCCCTTCCCAAGGGGGGATTGAGGGGGGTAGTGCAAGGTCTAGATCCTTTTGTGCAATGACTAACTGAAAACCCAATTTCCATGATGAGAACTGTTGTTAGAAATACCATCTAAGGCTGAACCCAGTTCATCAATTAAGGCTTTCCCCATCCTACCCTGCACTAAGCGCTAGGACGAAACCAGCCCCGTTTCCAGAAAAAGTAGATGAGTGCCGCCTCAATGGAAAGCATCACAACCCAAACCAACGGGTAGCCCCAGCGCCACTCCAGTTCAGGCATGTTCTTAAAGTTCATGCCGTACAGCCCCACAACGAACGTAATAGGAATAAACAGCGTTGAAATCACCGTCAGCACCTTCATGATTTCGTTCATCCGGTTGCTGACGGAAGAAAGATAGACATCCATCAGGCTAGAGGCCAGCTCTCGGTAGGTTTCCACCATATCCAAAACCTGGATTGCGTGGTCATAGCAGTCGCGCAGGTAAATCTGCACATCTCGGCTAATGAGAGGACTGGCGTCTCGGATTAGCGAATTAATGGCTTCACGCTGAGGCCAAATGGCGCGACGCAGTAGCAGCAAATCTCGACGGATCTGATGGATTTTATCAAGGGTTTTGGGGGTAGGACACGACACCACTTCATTTTCAAGGTCTTCGATGCGTTCGCCATAGTCTTCTAAAACGGGGAAAAAACCATCAATGATGGAATCGAGGAGCGTATAGGCCAAGTAATCAGCACCTCGTTCACGGATCGTGCCTTTGCCGAACCGGATGCGATCGCGCACGGCATCAAAGCAATCATGGTCAGGCTCTTCTTGGACGGTGAGCAGGTAGGATGTCCCCAAAATAAGGCTGACCTGCTCTCGCCAGAAGCCAAGGCCATTGGGCTTAGGAACCACCATCTGGGCAATAATCACAAGCTGGTCGTCGTAGTCCTCTACCTTAGGGCGCTGGGGTACGTTGACAACATCCTCTAGTACCAAGGGATGCAGCTTAAAGGTTTGTCCCAGGCGCTTAAGCATTTCTTCATCGCCAAAACCGCGCACATCCACCCAAGAGACAGAAGCCGATTCCATATAGGGGGTAAAGTCTTCGGGCTGTTTGAGGTGGACTCGACAGGCACCCTCGGGGTTGTAGTCAATCAAAACTATTTCCGTGGGCGATGCATTTTGGTCAATTTTAAGCGTGCCTGGAACGGTTCCAGGCGCGTCATAAAAATAATGCATGTCATCTTCTACTTTGGATTCGAGCGGAAATGGATTTTTGACCACTGAACGCGCCCCCTATGCCTGTTCAGCCATTAGAGCAGATTTGGATCCTAGAGTCCAAGAGAATAGATCACGAGATCAGCGTTCTACAAAGCGATCGCACGCCTCAATCAGCGCGCTGCGGATACCTGGCTCCGTCATAGAGTGGCCCGCATCCGCCACAACAATAAGTTCAGAATGAGGCAGGGCTTTGTGGAGTTCCCAGGCCGAAACCATGGGACACACGACATCATAGCGACCCTGGACAATCACTGTGGGGAGGTGGGAGATGCGATCGCAGCAGCGCAGCAGATGATCTTCCGTCTCAAAAAAGCCCTTGTTCACAAAGTAATGACATTCAATCCTTGCAAAGGCATCGGCAAAGCTATCTTGGGCAAAGCGCTCTTGGAGTCCTGGATCGGGGATCAGCTTACTGGTGCTGCCCTCCCATACTGACCAAGCTCGCGCTGCCACGGCTCGAATCAAGGGGTCTGGACTGGTTAAACGACGGTAATAGGCCGCCACTAAATCGTGACGTTCCTCAGGGGGGATGGGCTTGAGGTAGGCTTCCCAAGCGTCAGGAAAAATATTGCTGGTGCCTTCTTGATAAAACCAACGAATTTCTTGGGTACGCAGCAGAAAGATGCCCCTTAGCACCAAACTTAAGCAAGATTCAGGATGGGTTTGGCTATAGGCAAGGGCTAAGGTGCTGCCCCAACTGCCGCCAAAGACGGCCCAGCGTTCAATGCCAAGATGTCGCCGCAGAGTTTCAATATCCCCCACCAAGCTCCAGGTTGTGTTTTCTCTCAGTTCCGCATGGGGGGTACTGCGCCCGCATCCCCGTTGGTCAAAAAGCACAATCCGCCATTGGTCAGGGTTAAAGTACTGACGATAAAACGGTTCGACACCGCCCCCTGGCCCGCCGTGCAATACCACAATGGGCTTGCCGTTAGGGTTGCCCACCTGCTCATAGTAGAGGGTGTGCAGGTCTGAGACCCGGAGCATGCCCGTGTCGTAGGGGGCGATCGCTGGATAAAGTTCGCGCATAGAAGATAGATAATATTTAGAGCACTGCGCTTAAGTTGAAGTGCGGCGGCTTAGTCATCTTTTCACAGAAAACCATCCACAATGGAATTTAATTCCATTATTCACTGTGATGTTCACTTTCAGGTTAATACTGGTTTCCATTGCTGCTCCAACCGCACTCAAATGAACGATACCCCAGATTCTCAGTCTCTTTCCAAAACCGAGACTGCACCGATCACAGCGACTTTATCAAAGCACAAAGTACCCCTGCGCTTTATTTTGGTGGTTCCCTACGTGGCTCAGCTTGCTGCCGCGATCGGGCTGGTGGGGTGGCTCTCGTTTCAGCAGGGGCAGCATGCTGTCAAACAAGTGGCAGCCCAACTACGCCTGGGGTTGGCCTATCAGATTAGCGATCACCTCGACAATATCCTGGCGGAACCCACTCAAATTAATAAGCTGAATCTTGCCGTCACAGATATTGGGCCATTGACGTTCAAAGATTCCGATCGTCTGGGTAGGCTGTTTCATCGCCAGCTCCAAATTTTCCCCCATATTGGCTACATCAACTACGCCAGCGAACAAAAAGACTTTATTGGTGCAGAACGTCAAAATGACGGAAGTATTGTTCTGCTTCAATCCCGTCAAAACAATCCCGAGCAATTTTTGAACTACCAACTCGATGCCTCGGGACATAAATTAGGCGTCTTTGAGACCTTTGATCCTGTCTCCATTAAAGACGAAGGATGGTATGCCCAGGCAGCCACAGCAGGTAAACCCATCTGGACTTCTATTTATCAGTGGCAACACCGCCCAGACAAGCTGTCTATTTCTGCCAGTATTCCCATTTATGATCAATCCCATACCTTAAAAGGGGTATTGGGCGTGGATTTGATTTTGTCGCAGATTGGGGAGTTCTTACATGCCCTCAAAATGACGCCCCACGCAAAAGCGATCGTGCTTGAGCGCAATGGCATGCTCATTGCTAATTCAGCCCAGGAACCGCCCTACCTTACGCTGAATGGGAACATCACCCGAAAGCCAGCAACGGCTAGCGTTGATCCATTGATGGGTGCTTCAGCGCAGTTTTTGCAGCAGCACTTTGCTTCCCTGAACGCGATTCAAACCCATCAGCAGCTTACCTTTCAATTTGGTCAAGAAACGCAATACATTCAGCTTTTTCCCTGGAAAGACAGTGCTGGACTCGATTGGCTGGTGATGATTGTGATTCCAGAACGGGATTTGATGGGAGAAATACGCACGAGTGCGGGCTATACAGCGTTAGTTTCTCTGGCTGCCTTAGCGGTGGCGGTGGCGGTGGGTCTATATACCTCTCACAAAATTGTGCAGGCCGTGGGGCGCTTGGGAGAAGCCAGTCAGGCGATCTCCAATGGTCAGCTCAACTACGCCATTACCCCGTCGCGCATTCGAGAGATGTCCACCCTCTCCGATATCTTTCATAGGATGGCAGCGCAATTGCGAAATGCCTTTGAAGGACTAGAACTGCGAGTGCAAGAACGAACCCTTTCCCTGCGTCAAGCCGAAGAAAAGTTCCGCAGCATTTTTGAGAATGCCAGTGATGGAATTTATCAAACTACCCCCCAAGGGCAATATCAAAGTGCAAACCTGGCCCTGGCTCGGATCTATGGCTATGACTCCGCTGAGGCACTCATCGCAACGATTCAAAATATTCCCCAACAACTCTATGTTGATCCAGCGCGCCGTAATGCATTTATCCATGAAATTGAAGCCCAGGGACAGGTAATGGCCTTTGAGTCTCAGGTCTATCGTCAAGATGGTTCTGTGATTTGGATTTCAGAAAATGCCCGTGCCGTCAAAAATAGTCAGGGAGAGTTACTGTACTACGAAGGAATTGTCACCCAAATCACCCGCCGCAAACTTGCAGAAGATGCCTTGCGGGTCAGTGAACAAAAGCTGCGGCAGCAAAATGAAGCCTTGGTTCAACTTGCCAAAAATCGTGCCGTGAGTGACGGTCGTCTCCAAGAGGCTCTGGGTGAAATTGCCAAAACGACCGCTGAGCTGTTTGCTATTGATCGCGTTAGTATTTGGCTCTACGAAATAAATCCCGCTCGGCTCACCTGTACAATGCTTTATGACGATGGCAGAGAAACTCAGTCCCCTGAACTATCGGTGCATCAATCTGACTGCCCTAAGTTTTTTGAGGCCATGATTGTCGAGCCGTGGATTGCTGCTCCAGATATTGAGCAAGAGCCTCGACTAGGAAAGTTTGTTCCTAACTATTTAATTCCGAATCAGATTAGCGCGCTCTTAGCGGTTGCCATTGGCGTAAGCGACCAGTTTTTGGGAATGCTTTGCATGGAGCAGCGGGGTGGTTCCCGTGAATGGTCTTTAGAAGATGAAGGGTTTGCAAGATCCCTGGCCGACTTAATTGTGCTGGCCTTGGAAGCACGCGATCGCAAGCAAGCAGAAGTTGCCCTTTCCCATGCGAAAGAACTGGCTGAAAGTGCCAACCGCTCTAAAAGCCAGTTTTTGTCCAATATGAGTCATGAGCTGCGGACCCCACTCAATGCCGTCATTGGCTTTACCCAAATCTTGCAGCGGGACAACACCCTCAGTTCAGAGCAGCAGCAATATATCAACATCATCAACCGCAGTGGCGAACATCTGTTGGGCCTGATTAACGGCGTGCTGGAGATGTCCAAGATTGAATCGGGGCGCATGAACTTAGAAGAGACCGACTTTGACCTTAGCCGATTGCTTGCAACCGTCGAAAGTATGTTTCGATTTAAGTCCCGCGATAAAGGCATTGGGCTATACATTGAATGCGCGAATCAGGTGCCTTGTTACCTCCGTGCCGATGAAGGAAAACTGCGGCAAGTGTTAATTAACCTGATTGCAAACGCCGTCAAGTTTACGAAGGAAGGGCACGTCACAGTGCGCCTTACCAGCCGGGAAAAACCGGCCCTCGAACATTCCACCGTGCCCTACCTCTGGCTATGGATAGAAGTGGAGGATACTGGGCCTGGAATTGCCCCAGAAGAAATGGAGTTGCTATTTCAGGCATTTCGCCAAACGGAATCGGGTCGAAAATCTCAGCAAGGAACGGGCCTAGGGCTATCCATTAGCCATCGCTTTGTGGAATTGATGGGGGGCCATCTTCAGGTTCAAAGCACCCTTGGCAAAGGCAGTATTTTCTCCTTTCAAGTCGTGGTCGAAAAGCTAGAGTCTTTGGCTGAGACGGGCGATCGCAAGGTTCCTCGCGTGATGGGAATTGCCCCTGGTCAACCAACCTACCGCATTTTGATTGTGGATGATCAGTTTGAAAACCGCTTAGTGTTGGTTAAATTACTCACGCCCCTAGGGTTTGAGGTTGCCGAGGCCGAAAATGGACAGGAGTCCATTGATCTAGCCAGCACCTGGCAGCCCCACTTAATTTTTATGGATATGCGCATGCCTGTAATGGACGGCTATGAGGCAACACGGCAGATTAAAGCCCAGCGAACCCTAGGCAAACCTGCCATTATTGCCCTCACTGCCAGTGCCTTTGAAGAAGAACGAAACCTGATTTTGCATACGGGCTGCGATGACTTTGTGGCGAAACCCTTCCGCGAGGCATTGCTGCTGGCTAAAATTGCGGAACATACTGGGGTTGAGTTTGTCTATGAATCCACCTCGACGGTACCCGCGTTAACCGCAAAAGCGGACGTTGTTGCGGCAGATCTGGTGACGGATGTGGCTGTGTTCGTCCATCAAATGCCTTTAGACTGGCAACAGGCCGTTTATCAAGCCGCCAGTCGAGGGGATGATGATACATTGCTCCAGCTCGTTACAGAAATACCCGAGGGCGATCATCCTGCGGCAGCAACATTGATCGGCTGGGTCAATAATTTTCAATTTGAGCTAATTTTGCAACTCACGCAGGCACAAGGACAAGGGCAATCATGAGCGCTACCACCGGCGATATCTTAGTGGTTGATGATCAGCCCGTCAATGTCCGCTTGTTGGCGACCATGCTGTCTCAGCTTGGCTACAAAGTCCGTAAGGCCACGAGTGGGGAAATGGCCCTGACGGCAATTCATGCTGAGCTGCCAGATTTGATTTTGATGGATATCACCATGCCCCAGATGGATGGCTACGAGCTGTGCGAGATTCTTAAAAAAGATCCCCATACGGCTGATATTCCCGTTATTTTTGTCAGTGCCTTAGATGAGTCGATGGATAAGACGAAGGCGTTTGAAGTGGGTGCGGTGGACTATGTCGCCAAGCCGTTTCAATGGGTTGAGGTGCAGGCCCGTGTCAAAACCCAGTTGGCGCTGCGGGCATTGCAACGGCAGTTAGGACATGACAATCCATCAACGGCATTATGGGCTTCGTCTATGCCTGAGATTGCCCCATTTTTCCTCACCGCTCAGCGTGCTAGTTCTAATCCCCTTGAACTGCTCAATGGGCAGCTTGTAACGTCCAATACGCTGCATTTGACCTTGGCCCATACAGCCCATAAACCAGGTTCTCCAATGTTATTGGCAACCGTGAGGGGACTGTTCAAGGGCTTAAGTTTAGAGCCGGATTTTCAAAAACGGGTGCATTCTGCCCACGCTTTGCTAGAGTCTGACCTTCAGCAAACGGGGGAACGCCTAGAATTGTTTCATGGTGAGCTGAATCGCGATAATCACATGCTGACCTATGTTTCCCAGGGTTATACGATCGCCCTAGTTCGGGGACAGGATGTGATGATTCAAGCTGCGACGGCAACGTTAGGATTTGAACTGGGCGATCGCCTTTTAATCTTCAGCGCAAATCTTCAGTCCGATGATTCGCAGTTCGTCAATGTTTTGATGAGCTGTGTGCAGGCAGAGGATCCATCTCCAACGGTCATGGTTGGGCAGATTGCAGAGGCGTTAAAGGGGGCGATCGCCTACGAAGGCTCTGTCACAATGCTGGGCCACCGACTTTAGACTGAAGCATCCGACTTTACCTAGCTTCTGCTTCAATCCAGAAATATCGCTCAAAAGCTGAAGCCAACCTTGGCGATTATGGTGGTTATAGGCTTAGTATCAAGCATCAATTGAATGACTGCGCATGAATACACCCCACTGGATGTCTCAATCATCAAATTTAGTCGTCATTCACGAAAAAGTGAACGATAATGACATTAATCGAGTCTTGACCCGATTAACACAAAGCTATTCTTGATATATCCATAATGCAGTGGTTCCTGTGTCTATACATTATTACCAACTTGTTGGCAGCGGTTATCTGTGTCACCGTCACCATGTTGGCTCCACAGCGAACAGCCCAAGCAGATTGGAGATTTCGGCTGTTTACGTTGATGTCGGCGCTCTGGTGTGCGTCCTCGGGACTCTTTTTTCTAAATCACAGTCTTAACGATTTTTGGGTTTGGACAGGAATTCAGGCATTTCCCTACGTGACAGTTCCTGTTTTATGGTTTTACTTTATCCTCCAATTCACAGGCGATCGATTACCTTCTCCATTCCTTTTGTTCTTAATCCCTTGTGCAACTCTCATTGTTTACTGGAATCCAGACTGGTCTTCGCTCATGTGGACTGTTACGAAAAAAGAATGGCTGTTTGGAGTTTCAATTGCACATTATGAACGAGGATTTTGGTTTAATTTCATTCATGTCCCCTATAGCTATTTACTCATTGTCCTAGGTAATAGCTACCTTTTTCGTGCCCTGTGGCAGAGCAGACGTAAACAAAATAACCCTTTATTGCTTCTGCTTTTATGTGGCTTTATCCCCCTTATTCTCAATGTGCTAACCCTTTCTCCCCTCTATAATTCCTTTCGGTTTTTTGACCTAACGCCCATCGGAATGTCCGTCAGTAGTATATTCTTCTGTTGGGGACTGTCTCATTATCAAATCCTCCAGCGATCGCCGCTTGCCTATCAACAAATCTTTGCTAGCTTAAAAGCTGCTATTCTGGTGGTCGATCCACAGTACAAATTAATCGAGTTCAACGCTGCCGCAGAAAGGTTGCTGGGCTGCACGAAAAACTCAATTGGTGAATCGGCAAAAAATCTAATTGATTTTTTACAGCCCTCCGACTGGGAACAACTCATTCTTGAAGGGCAAACAGAAGTACTTTCCATTCATCAATACTTCCAGCTAGAGCAAGTCTCCATCCGCCGCAAACAGAGTCTCTTAGGCTATATCCTAAATATTTCAGATATTACAAAATCTCGACAGCTTCAAGAAGAAGTCTTGGAGGGTGCATTACTTTACGATGCGCTCACTGGGCTGCCCAATCGCACCCTATTCACGGTTCGGCTGGAGCAAGCTATTAAGCATTGCAATCAAAACCCTGAAGAGTCTTTCGCTGTTGCATTTATCGATATTGATCGGTTTAAGATTATCAATGACTCTCTAGGACATGCCATTGGAGATCAAG
>JANLSD010000172.1:0-15737 GCA_031362245.1 Acaryochloridaceae cyanobacterium OTE_25_metabat_464
CCATCCTGGATTCACTTACCCAGTCGCGTTCTATGTGTTTGGGACACAGGCATGGTCTGTTTTCTAATTCTCACCTGGACAGCTATGCTCAAAGTAACTCCAGAGATGATGAGTCGCAGGGCTAAACTGCAAGATGAAGGAAGATTCGTTATTTCAAGTCTTGTTACCGCTGCCGCTTGTGCAAGTCTTTTCGCCATTGGCTTTATCCTTCAAGACTCCAATGGGTTATCTAAGGGGCCATTAGCTCTACATTTAATTCTTTGTATTGTGACGATCATTGGCTCTTGGCTACTAGTTCACACGATCTTTGCGACCCACTATGCCAAGGACTACTATCAAGATGACCCCACTACCCTTGAAATAGACGATATTGGCGGACTTGATTTTCCAGGGTCATCTAACCTTGATTTTTGGGATTTTCTCTATTTTTCTTTTTGTATTGGGATGACCAGTCAGGTTTCAGATGTTGAAGTTGTTTCTCGCTCAATGAGACGTTTGGTTCTTTTTCACAGTGTGCTCTCTTTTTTCTTCAATACTGCAATTGTGGCAATGAGCATTAATATTATTGCAGGTGCGTTTAAGTGAAGCTTATGGTCCCTCACGAAATATGCCTTTCTATAGATATCGCTTTAAAACGAGCGCTTTTCTAAGAGCAGGTGAGCGCGACAGATAAAGCAATTAGACGGGAGCTAAGACAGAATCAGCCAACCCATATACAAAAGGGCACCTCGAAAAAAGAATTGAATGACTTCTAAATAGCAAAAAAAGATCCTAGGGTCTCATTTTAGAGCCTACCCACCCATTTGACTGCAAATACTCCTCTTTTTGAGGCAAATTAGCCCCTAATTTCACCTGACTTTGGTCTTTTAGACACACTGATTCTTTAAAGTCTGCTCCTCCTTCTTGCAGAAAAATACATATCGTCTGAGGTTATAAGCCAAATCCTTTAACCCTAATTGAGGCGTCACTTGCTCAATCCCAATAAAACGAACCAGTTTGCCCCCTAAATTCATCACCCATGTGCCAAAGACATGCTTCACCTTGACACGCACCTTTGATTTGCCCCGATTCGTTTCTTTCTGCTCTTCGGTTAACGGATGATTGCGATGTCCTCGCTCATGAATTTGGCTCTTTAAGTCGAGTTCTTTGAGTCCTGATTCTAAGTCTTCACTGCGATAAGCACTATCGGCCCAAATCTCATCGGATGCATTCTCCCCATCTAGCACCGCGCAAAACTGTTGGGAGTCATGCACAGAGGCAGGCGTGACGCTGTACTTTCGCACAAACCCATACTCCGCATCAATGTTGATATGGTTTTTGTACCCAAAGTGGCTTTTGCCATTCTTCTTCGTCCACCGTGCATCGGTGTCTTTCTGGGACTGTTTATGGGGCTTGTCTTCCCAGTAGGAGTGGGATGTCTCCTTATTTGATCTGCTTATTCTCCGCTCGACTATTGTGTTGTATCGGTACGGGTACAAGGGTTGCATCAATGATTTGGCCCCCTTTGGCTTCATGCCCACTCGCCGATAGATCAGGAAATTCGTGGCTGGGGTTAGAAATATTGCTTAAACTGAGGCCATAAATTCTTAAACAACCAAGCGATTAATATTTGTGCGACAAGTCTAATATTTTGCAAGGGAACCCTCTCCGTGGCTCAACTTCAGCGATTAGTGATTGCATTATCTCAGTGTGTTGACCACACCATTACGTTGACGCCAGAACAGCAACACTATCTGACAAGGGTTTTGCGGCTGAAGGGGGGCGATCGCTTCCACGCCATCTGTGAACAGACTTGGTGGCTCGCCCAACTGCATCTTTCCCAAGCCGAAGCCCAGCTTTTAGAACCCGTTCCCATCCAAACCGAATTGGAGCAGCCCATTACCCTCCTCGCTGCACTCACCAAAGGGCAGGGCTTTGATGAGGTGGTGCGGGCTACAACGGAGATGGGCATTACAACCCTCATTCCCCTGCTCACGGCCCATACGGTGATGAACCCCAGCGACAGCAAACTAGAGCGATGGCGGCGGATTGCCACCGAGTCCGCAGAACAGTCCTGTCGGCAACGGGTGCCGGAGATACTTGCCCCTATGACCTTTGCAAACGCGCTCACCTTGGTAAAAATGGAGCGTTTTGTCCATGATCAACCCCTGATCTGCGTCACCGATCAAGAGGGGACCAATCTGGCTCAGACTTTAGTAAGTCTGCCAGAACTGGGCACCTTAATAATGGTTGGGCCAGAAGGTGGATGGACTTTAGAGGAACAGAGTGCGGCGATCTCCCAGGGCTTTTTGCCTGTTTCTTTGGGGCGTCGTGTATTACGGGCTGTGACTGCATCAATGGCAGCGGTAGCCGTTCTCTCCACACATTTTGAAGGTAGAGCCGACCACAAAAATAGATTCATAGATTAAGAGGAGTGGGGTGTGCTAAACAGGATTGAGACAGCGTTTCAAAGCGGGAACTATCCCGAAATCACGCAACTGCTCGGCACCCTGGATGAGACAGATCCCTGGACGCAATTCTACCGAGCGAGACTATGGGAAGAGACGGGAAAGGCAGAGCAAGCAGAATCGACCTATCGCAGTCTTTTGCGTCAGGCAGCCAACCAAAAGCTTGTGTTGGCGGCTCGCCAAGGGGTGGAGCGCTTGCAGATGGAACGCGTTCAATCCCGAAAGCAGGGGATTGCTGAGGCGATCGCAGAACCCACCAAGACTGAAACAGGCGTGTTGATCCTAGCGCCCATTGCCCCAGAGCAGAAAACGAAAGCAGCCCAGGCGATGGCGCAAGTCATGAACATAGAACCCTACTCCGCTCGGATGCTGTTGCCCAGCCGAGGCCTTCGTCTTTATCGTGTTGGGGCCATCGGAGAACTTGAATTTTACGGTCAGCAGCTCATCCAAAAAGGGATTCCAGCCTTTTGGAGTGCTCTATCTCAACTCAAAGCCGTGACCGTTCATCCAGTACTGCGCTTTGAATCGATCGCAGGGATGGCAAACGTTGCCCTTCAGACGGGTGCAGAGCAAGCCCCTCAATCTCTCTCCTTTGCATGGACTGACGTGAGCGCAAGAGTAGAAGGACAAATCCCCATATTTGAAGAAGTGCTCGACCGAGACTCACGGGGAAAGCTGTTGCGCAAAGAAAAAACCCAAGACTACGCCAACTTCTGTGACCTTCATTTGCCGAAGCAAAACTGTATTTTGCGCTTGTCTGATTCGGGTTATCAATTTAACCGAGGGGTTAGTCTAGAAAGCGATCTCCAGGCCCATCAACCCCTCAGCACAGCTTGGGCCAACTGGCGATCGGTTTCCCAAATTCTGAACCAGAAGTTACCCCAGCAGCCCGTGTGGTCAGATTTTGAAAACTTCGGCGAAACAGCCCTTGAGCATCATGAGTTTCTTTCCAAGCTCACAACCAACATTGATCTCTTTCGTCGTGAAGACAGCGACTGGGATCCAGCTTTTCAGCTTTATAGTTCGCTCCTATTCTTAAACCCCTTAGGGGGCTGATTCAGGATTGGGGAGATTCCTGGGGCTGACTGGTCGATTGCTATAGACTAAAGGGGAGGAGTAACACCCGCTCAGGGATTGCTTGTGGCTCGTTCTATTTACCCATTCAATTTACCCAGCTCCTTTGATCCATCATCCTATGTCTGCGCCTGTTTCTATTTGTCCTGTTCCCGCCGATCAGCGTCCCATTAACGAGTTTAAAAGCCTGCAAGAATCCTGGTTTTTTGGGTGGTCTAGCGCAGACTTTAAGACCTTTATGGTGCGGGTCGTTTTACTGTGGGGAGGCTGCGGCTTGATTGTTGCTCCCATTGCGGCTTCAGGATTTGAACCAACGGAAGCCTTGGGGCGCTTCTGCTTAGCCACCAGTGGCGGCGGCGCTTTTCTGATGAGTCTTGTCTTATTGCGCCTTTACCTTGGCTGGGGCTATGTTTACCGTCGGCTACATGGCGAAGCCGTCTATTATGAAGAGACAGGGTGGTACGATGGTCAATCTTGGCCTAAGCCGACGGCTGAACTGGCCCAGGATCGTTTGATTAGTACCTATCAAGTTCAGCCCGTTCTCCAGCGACTGAAGTATAGCTTTGGGATTTTAGGGCTTTTGTGTATGGTTGGTTATAGCCTTTGGCAATTCTGCTAATGTTGATGATTAGTGTCTAAAAAACGCCACTTTTGCGATCTTTCGCACAGTTTTTGTCTAAATTCTGGCCCAACTTATTTAGGATAAGGTCTTAACCCATGACGATGGGAAAACGTAACCACGCCGCAGCTCTTGAGATTCGCCTTCTGCGAGAAGGCATTGTTGAGTCAGTTCACGAGACCCATGCAGTGGTTTGTGATGAGCGGGGTCGGGTGTTATCCGTGGCAGGCAGTGCGGAAACAGCCAGCTTTATTCGCTCTTCCCTGAAGCCCTTTCAGGCTTTGGTGGTGGCAACCAGTGGGGTAATGGAGCGCTATAGCCTCAGCGATCGCGATCTAGCCGTCATGTGCAGCTCTCATAAAGGCACGATGGAGCAAGTTCGCCAGGTTTTTAATATTTTGTGGCATTGTGACGTAGACCTGTCGATGCTCCAATGTCCTATCCCTGAGGGTGGAAACAGTCCCCTTCAGTACAATTGTTCGGGTAAACATGCTGGGATGCTGGCAGTCTGCCAACTTCAGCACTGGCCCCTACAAACCTACATGCAGCCCCAGCACCCTTTGCAGCAAAAGATTATTGGGAAAGTGGCTGAAATGCTTAAAAGGCCAGCGGCAGAATTTATTGGTGCCCATGATGACTGCGGGGTGCCCACCTATTTCATGCAGATTGAGCAGATGGCTACCTTGTTTGCCCAGCTTGCGTCTGGCGATAATCTCTCTATGGAGCGGGTGCTTCGTTCCATGATTCACCACCCCAACTTGGTTGCAGGCCCTGGAGAATTTGATACTGACCTGATGGAAATGACCTCTGGAGAACTGGTCAGTAAGACTGGAGCGGAGGGTGTCCAGTGCATAGGCCGTGTCGGAGAGGGGATGGGATTAGCCATTAAGGTCATAGATGGTGCAAAGCGGGCCAAGCATGCCGCTGCGATTCAGCTTCTCAAACAATTGGGTTGGATTACGCCAACCTTGGCAGAAACGCTTTCGGATCGGTACCTAACCCTCAGTCCCTTTAAGCGACTAGAAGTATCGGGTGAACTTTCTATGGCCTAGTCTTACGTTTTTTTATAGGTTCGGGTATGGAAATATTGAGGCAATCGATGACTCGCTGGCTTCAGGTCGGCCTGTTTGCCGTAACCATTTGTGTTGCTTGGGGGTGGATGCTGACCTGTTTGGCGGACGAATCTACCCTTGAACTCATTAAGCCGATGTCCTACAGTAATGCAGAGTTACGCGGCCAAGACTTTTCCCATCAGGATTTGCGGGCAGCAGACTTTGCCAATGCAAATATGGAAGGGGCAAATTTTAGTCAGGCTGACTTACGAGGCGCAATTTTTAGCGCTTCCGTGATGCACAATGCCAATTTAAAGAATGCAAATCTTCAATTTGCCATGATGGATCTGGTTGACTTTACGGAAGCCCATCTAGAAGACGCAATTTTCTCAGAAGCGCTATTGTTACGCTCTACCTTTAAGGATGCCCACATTAAGGGCGCTGATTTTTCAGACGCGCTACTCGATGGTGAGCAGCGCAGTATTCTGTGTGGATTGGCAGAAGGGATCAATTCTAAAACGGGCATCAGTACCCGCGAGTCTCTAGACTGCAAGGCTTAGATCAGGACTGGGTGACAAATAGTCGCCCATCGTATTCCTCTACCTTATCGGCGATATCGGCAGGAGACTGAAGGTTAAACTGTTTTTGCCACGCCATTGCAATGGTGCCTGGCATAACACCCACCACTTTTGCTAGCACTTCGTTGGGGATTGAGCGAATTTCGTTGGTTCCCACGCGATCGCACAGCATATCGAGCAGATCAATGGCACGCCGTAAAGGGGCCTCTGACTGACAGAGGTTTTGCATGGTTGCAATATTGTCAATCCGGCGACTAAAGGCCAACTGGCGCTCTTCTCGAGTAGCCGGAGCAGTAAATTCTGCTTTACCTAAGGTATAAATAGTGACGCACTTCAGGTCAAATAACCCACCAATTGCTGACCCTGGGCCAATAAATTCTGCAAAGAAGGGTTTCTGCAAAATAATGCCAGCAGATTCACCACTGTCCGTCACTGCAAGCAACTGTCCGCTTTTGAGTAATTCGATCGGCTGGTTACTCTTGGAACTCATAGGGCACTTATCAATCCTGGGCAGAAAATAAATTTATGAGACGAAAATTGATTGGGGCGTTTTTAAGTTTTTAGGGTGCTGCAATTTCTTGTCAAAACCTAGATTTTATAATAAAACTGGTCAGGACTTTAGAAGAGTACATTTAGAACATCGTTTACAGTTCATAGTGTACCCA
This sequence comes from Acaryochloridaceae cyanobacterium OTE_25_metabat_464, assembly GCA_031362245.1. Taxonomy (GTDB): domain Bacteria; phylum Cyanobacteriota; class Cyanobacteriia; order Thermosynechococcales; family Thermosynechococcaceae; genus JAAURS01. The sequence goes on from JANLSD010000172.1 coordinate 6,436, forward strand.
TCTTTGACAGTTCAAATTACAGTCTGGCTTGAGATTCCCTTTATTATGCTAGATTTAGGAGCCACATCGCTACCGTAGGATTACGGGAGCCACTCCTACGTAATTTTACGCAGACTACGGTAACTAATCGGTGTTCATCCGCTCATGATGACATCAAAGTTAAGATTCCCTGACACAGATAAGCTTGAACTAAGGCTGCTTTTCTTGGGACTGCGTAGCATGGACAATCTTGGGAATAGTTGGCTGGTGCAATAGTCAGTGGGTGTAATAGTCGGCCTGCAAACCGCTATCCTTGATAAGATCTGCCATGTTTCCTGCTCCAGTTCCGATAAACTCTCCCTAGCGTCATGACTCAACCTGAACCCGATTCTTCCCCAGAGTACAATCCCTACGAGTTGTTTACAGAAGAACTTGATTTAGACGCATTTGATTTGGAGGAAACCCCTTCGCCAAGGGCGATACCTACGCACCAAGAATCCACCGAAACCCCCTTCGCGATCCAAGATGAGGATCGTCTCTATACCGACGAATTGATTCGTCAAAACGAAATGGCCTCTCGGTCTCTCTTCTTGAGCGCCATTGCTGCCGCTGTGATCAGTGTTGGGATCGGTTTATGGTACCTGTTGAGCCAAAAAACAACCCCAACCCCTCAGCCCGTTGCACCTCTCCCCGTGCCGGAGCAACCAGCATTCGCACCCCCGAACCAGACGCTACCCAGTCTGACATCCCCGATTGCCCCATCCCCGATTGCTCCATCCAATAACCCGTCTAATCCAATTCCACTCCTGCCCCCGACCGATTCGGGGATTGTTCCAGGGGGATTGCCCACTGCTAAATCTAACTTTCCCACGCAGACGAATCCGAGTGGTGCCGCCGTGCCGCCACCGCCGCCACCTCCCTCTCCTGTACCAGGAAATCCAAATCGCTAATATTTATTGATTGATAACGTCCATGAAAGTTCTGATTCTCGGCTGCGGATACACAGGAAAACGATTAGCCCAATGGCTTGTTCAGCAAAACATTGAGGTGTATGGAACCCATCGTTCAACGCCGCCGCGACCGGAACCGAATATCCCCATGTTCCCCTTTGCCTGTGCGACTGGGTCTAACGTGATTCCGCTCCCTAATGCGGCCTTAGAAAACGTTACCCATGTGGTGAGTACCATTGCCCCCGATGACCAGGGCATTGACCCTGTGGCGGCAAGCCTAATGCCATTGCTGCAAGGTGCAAACCTGCAATGGTTTGGCTATTTGTCTACTACGGGGGTTTATGGCGATACCCAAGGTGAATGGGTCAATGAAGATAGTCCACTCAATCCACAGAATGTGCGATCGCAGCATCGGGTCACAATCGAAGCCACCTTCTTAAACTCGGGGCTACCCGCTCATATTTTTCGACTCCCTGGCATTTATGGCCCAGGCCGCAGTATTTTAGATAAGCTGCAGGCCGGAACGGCTCAAAATATCGTGAAGCCCGGTCATGTGTTTTGCCGCATTCATGTAGACGATATTGTTCAGACATTGGGAAAGTCCATGCGATCTCCACAGCCAGGATCGATCTACAACGTCGCCGATGACGAACCTTCAGAATCTAGCAATCTGATTAAATGGGGAGCCGAACTGCTTAACCTTACCCCCCCGAGCGCCCAGCTCTATAGCCAAGCCAATCTCAGCCCAATGGCTGCTTCATTTTGGAGTGAATGTCGCCGAATTGAGAATACCAAAATCAAGCGAACCCTCGGTGTTCAGTTGATGTATCCCACCTACAGAGAAGGGCTACAGGCTATCTTTACCGCCGAATCTGCTACCCAGTCATCGCGATAGTTTGCCGCACCAACTGCTGCAACGTACTTGGGTCAAAGGACTTACCCAAACAATCAATCGCACCGGCCCTGCGAGCCCAGAGCCGAGGCACTATCCCCTGGTGTTCAGACAATGCCACCACTGGCATTGTCTGAAACCGTTCTGAACGAGACAGAGCTTTTACAAAGCTATAGCCATCAAAATAATCCACGTCCAGCAGTACCATCACAGGCTGCTCCTGCACTAACATTGACCAGACGTGGTTTGGTTCCGTCAGCGAGACCACTTGATAGCCTTCGGCCTCCAATACCATTTTGACATTAGCCTGGACTTCAACATTGGCGTCAATACAGGCGATGGTAGGTTTGATCAGTTCCACCCTAGGGACATGGTAAGGCTGCATTGTAATCAGCCCACGCTGAATTAAAGATTGAAACAATGGCACTAATTTAATAATCTCAACACCCATTTCTTGGGCAATTTGATAGATGCAGGATTGATGACCCAGAAAGGGTTCTATTAGGTGAAGGCGTGGAATCGATTGTCCAGGGACACGAAGCATTTGATGCCATTTCCCTAGATCCTGAATCACAGGTCGTTGTAGTGGTGAGACGATATCTGGGAAAGCGGTTTGCCATTGCCGCAGTGAGGCCAGGGTCGGGGACAATAATTTAGCAATGGGGAGCGACATCAAGAGTGCCCCAAGGCCAAGCTGTCGATCAACACGAACCCTTGCCTTGGACAGCTTTAAAACCTGAACCAGGGCATCTTGGGTGATAAGAATCAAAACTGAACGCAACTGGTCGAGGGTGAGCCGTCCAGCCTGCCATTGCGAACACAAAAATTGATAGTCTGTGGCTTTATCAAGGGCTGTAGAAGGCAGCACAATGCCAGCAAAACTTAGAAAATAATCTAGTCGCTCTTGTTGCGCCCAGACACAGGTTGCAAAATGGATTTGCCCATTGCCTACAAAAATCTGCCAAAGTACAGAGGCGTCGTGAGGGTCTGAAATACAGATTTTGCCAGAAGCCTGGGTCACAATCATGCGGTGCAGAACCCGAATAGGGGATTCTATTGCCAAGGGAGCTGTTTCTGGCGCTAGAACCTCATCAACCGAAGATTTATCAACTAAGGACTTATCAACCAGTGTAAGCAAAGGACGCTTTTGCTGGTTATTGACCGGATGAAATAGAACTTCTCTCATGCATTTCCCCCAAAGTTTTGGCGTTAATCATCCACAAGACAGTTCGTAATGGATCTCACTCTTTTCGCCAAACAAAAAAGAGCAGTGTTTGAGATAAAACCGCCCTAGAGCCAGCCTTCTCGGTTGCCCATTGATTTAACGGTATTTTTCGGGACATCAGCCGCTGCTTCAATGCGGTGCCAACTCAACTGTGCTTGTGCTTAAGAGCCTCCATAAACAAGCGAATGCGCTTTTCTTATACAGGCGTTGATCATAAGCAGCTATCTTCAAGCGCGATCCCCTTAAGTCAACTTACGGAGATGCTACGTGTTGAAATTCAGAAAATCAGATATAAACACTTGAATAAAATACGCTTCAGCGGAGCCAATGGCAGAGCTGTTGTATGTCTAGATAAAATATTAAATTAATCTTAAGACTCCATCCTAAAGCATGTTCCTTCATCTGTACAGCTAAATTCTTTGCCAAAAGAGTAAAGGAGCAGACGACCCTTTTTTGGGATTTAATCCGAGAAAAGGGTCATTTTTTAATGATATTAGAGGTATTTGATGGGTTCTGGTATTGGTGATTGTTGTGATAAAGACAGTAGTTTAATGGGCTGGAGCAACGGGTAGTTAAGGGTTTATACGATCGCCAAAACCTTCACGCCCATATAATTTTGCAGCACCTCTGGAATCATCACAGAGCCATCGGGCTGCTGGTAATTTTCTAGAATGGCTGCCATTGTTCTTCCCACCGCTAACCCAGAGCCATTGAGGGTATGAAGGAACTGGGTGCCCTTCTGACCCGGTTCTTTGAAGCGGAGATTGCCACGACGGGCTTGAAAATCATAAAAATTGGAGCAGCTCGAAATTTCGCGGTAGGCGTTGGCTGAGGGCATCCAGACTTCGAGGTCGTAGCATTTTGCCGCAGAAAAGCCTAGGTCTCCGGTGCATAGCTCAATGACTCGATAGGGAAGCTTCAGGGCTTCTAGAATGTTGGCGGCATCTTGCACCAAGGCTTCATGCTCTTGTTCTGAGGTACTGGGGTGAACAAACTTCACCAGCTCGACTTTATTGAACTGGTGGAGTCGAATCAGGCCGCGTGTGTCCCGTCCGTAGCTGCCTGCTTCGCGTCGGAAACAGGGCGTATAGGCGCAGTGATGAATGGGCAACATCTCGGCGGACAGCGTTTCATCGCGGTAAAGGTTGGTGACAGGGACTTCTGCGGTGGGGATCAGCCAAAGGTCGTCATTGTCACACTTAAAGCTTTCTTCGGAAAATTTGGGCAGTTGCCCTGTTGCAGTCAGAGACTCTGTATTGACCAGCAAAGGGGGCAAGATTTCGACGTAGCCAGCTTGGGTATGGCAATCGAGCATAAAGGAGATCAACGCTCTTTCAAGGGCCGCGCCTTTGCCAATGAGGGCTACAAATCGGCTTTGAGAGACTTTTGTGGCACGCTCAAAGTTCAGAATCCCCAGCTTTTCGCCAATTTCATAGTGGGGGAGCAGCCCATCACCTTGGGGAATATATTCATTGCCCCAGGAACGCACCTCAACATTTTCTGCTTCGCTTTTGCCGATGGGTGTAGAAGGGCTGGGGAGGTTGGGAAAGGCTAGCAGCCACGTTTCGATTTGGGCTTTGATCTCTCGCTCTTGGGGTTCAAGTTCAGCGAGCTTGGTTTTAATTTCAGTTCCTTCGGTTTTGAGGGCAACAATGGCAGGGTCTGTGGGTTTTGCCCTTGCTTTCATTTGGTCGCCGACGGCTTTGCCAATTTGGTTGCTGCGGGCTTGGAGCTGCGACCGCACGTCTTCAATCTCGCGCTGCTGCTGGTCTAATGCCAGTAATGGCTGGATATCGTAGTCTCCCCGCAAATTTAAGCGAGCCGAAAATTGCTCTGGATCTTCTCGGAGCTGCTTTAGATCGATCACAACGACTGCCTCTTTCTGGCTATGCCAACATTCTTTCAGTCTTTTAGGATACTGGATTCCCAGGTCTAACCCAAGCGTCAAAAATACAAATGAGTCCACAAGCCCTTACACTGTTTGAAGGTCTTGAGTCCCAACGCTCGTAGAATCTAGCCTAGTGGCTTAAAGTAGCTTATTGGCTTAAAGGTTCTCAACGGAGCGCTGACGCTTTGACCCTAACAGTGTCTTTTTTTTATAACAAACCGTGCGCAAAGTAGCGATCGCTGGCAACTGGAAAATGTACAAAACCCAGGCGGAAGCCCTGGAGTTTTTGCAGGCTTTTCTCCCCCATCTCGAAAATATCCCCGAAGACCGAGACATTATTCTGTGTGCGCCCTTCACTACGCTCACCTCGATGTCTAAAAATCTTCACGGCAGTCGGATACAGGTGGGCGCTCAAAATGTTCACTGGGAAGACACAGGAGCCTACACAGGAGAGATTTCAGGTGAAATGCTGACGGAAATTGGGGTGCGCTTTGTGGTGGTGGGCCATAGCGAACGCCGCCAGTACTTTGGCGAGACCAATGAAACTGTTAATCTGCGTCTTAAAGCCGCTCAAAAAAATCGGATTACGCCCATTCTATGCGTGGGTGAAACCAAGGCCCAGCGGGATGCAGGTGAAACCGAATCCCATCTCATAGAACAGATTGAGTGTGGACTGGTTGGCGTTGACCAAACCCATCTGATTATTGCCTATGAGCCGATCTGGGCGATCGGCACGGGCGATACCTGCGCGTCTGAGGAAGCCAATCGCGTAATTGGTCTGATTCGTTCTCGCTTGAAGAATCCTGATGTCACCATTCAGTACGGTGGCTCGGTCAATCCTAAAAATGTGGATGAACTGATGGCCCAGCCGGAAATTGACGGGGCACTCGTAGGGGGCGCTAGTTTAACCGCCGATAGCTTTAGTCGCATCGTTAATTACCAGTAACCCATAGGATTTCCCAATGGGTTGGTCGCTCTATCGTCTTCTAGAATTGGGGCAAAGCATTGTGCCGTGCTGAAACGCTAAACCCTTATTTGGAGCAAATTGTCGCCCATGACTTTTTTGCAAAATCCCATTGTTTTGACCCTCGGTGTTTTGGTGGTGGCACTGGTTGCCTTTGTGGCAGAGTGGCTTCCGGTTGACTTGACGGCGCTGTTTGTGGCGATCGCCCTGGTCGTCTTGGGCTTAGTCACCCCAGAAGAAGGGGTGGCGGGGTTTGGTAATACCGCCACTATTACCGTCATGGCGATGTTCATCTTAAGTGCAGGCATCTCTCGCACGGGCGTCATATTGGTGGTGCGGGATTGGCTAGTCAAGTGGGGCGGCAAAAATGCAAACCAGCAAATTTTGATCTTGGGTTTGGTGGTAGGTCCCATCACCGCTTTTATTAACAACACGGCAGTGGTTGCGGTCTTTTTGCCCATTGTGGAAGACTGGTGCAAAAAACAGGGGATTTCGCCTTCCAAGCTTCTAATTCCGCTGTCCTATGCAACAGTCTTGGGCGGCATGATTACGCTGATTGGCACCTCGACCAACATTTTGGCTAGTGGCGTTTCTAAAAAGCTGGGCTATGGCGAGTTTGGGCTATTCCAGTTCACCAAATTAGGGTTGATCACCTTCGCGGTGGGGTTGGTTTATCTGGCCTTGTTTGCACCTAAACTCTTGCCTGATCGCGTCTCGCCCTCTGCAAATTTAGCAGGATACGGCCTTAAAGATTATGTCAGCGAAGTGGTGATTTCGCCCCGCTCTAGCTTGATTGGGCAAACCCTGAGGTCTAGCGAAATTCAACGCAAGTTTGATATCGATGTTTTAGAGCTGATTCGAGATGGGAGCCATTTCCCGCAGCCTGTGGCGGACAAAAAGCTATTGGCGGGCGACATTTTGCTGGTGCGAGGTGGGCGTCAAGAACTGCTCAACATTCGCGATGAGCGCGGGTTAGATATTGTGCCGGATGTCCAGTTTGGCAAAGAGGCACTGGAAACTGAGATCAGTTCTGGAGAAGACGAGGTAGCGGAGGTCCTAATCCTTTCTAATTCGCGGCTTCTGGGAACAACCCTGAAAGATCTACGATTTCGGCAACGCTATAACGCGACCGTGTTAGCCATTCGCCGAGGGGAAGAACTCCTACGCGATCGCCTAGGTCAAACGCCCCTAAAGTTTGGCGATCTGCTGTTGGTGCAGGGACCCAAAGAAAGTCTCAAGGGGCTTCAGACCAGTCGTGAACTATTGGTGATGGAATCGCGGGATGTGGAGAACCTACGGCCCGATAAGGCATGGCTGGCGATCGCCATTACCTTAGGCGTCATTGTGGTATCAGCCTTTAACTGGATGCCCATCTTGGTCAGCGCCTTAGTCGGCGTCGGACTCATGGTGGTCACAGGGTGCCTCAAGCCTGGAGAAATCTATGGGGCAGTGCGATGGGACATTATCTTTTTGTTGGCGGGGCTATTGCCCTTGGGTACCGCCATGGAAAAGTCAGGGGCGACGAAGTGGCTCGCATCTAATCTTTTAAGTGTCGGAGGGAATCTTTCCGGCTTTTGGGTGTTGACGTTTTTTTACATTGCCACCACGTTGCTGACGGAAATTCTGTCTAACAATGCTGCCGTCGTACTGATGATTCCCATCGCGGCAGAAGTGGCCAAAACCTTAGGCTTAAATCCTCTCGCCTTTATCTATGCTGTGACCTTTGCGGCCTCCAATAGCTACCTCACCCCCATCGGCTACCAAACCAATACGATGGTCTATGGCCCTGGCGGCTATAAGTTTTTGGACTTTACCCGCGTAGGGGCACCTCTGAACCTGATTTTGACGATTTTGACCCCAACCCTTATTGTGTGGCTCTATGGACTCCAGCCTCGATAAAAATCCCTCCATGCAGGCGTTTTGGATAACGGTTGTAGACTTTGCAAAATCTACAACGACTCAAGTCGGGGCACAGCTTCTGAAAGATTTTGGGCAGATGCAGGCCCAAGAAAAAGAAGATGGCAGCTTGGTCACGCCTTCGGATCAGTGGGCGGATTTGGCGCTGAGGGAGGCGATCGCCCTGCAATTCCCCAGCCACGGCGTGTTGAGTGAAGAAGTCGCCCATGTTTTGCCAGATACAGACTGGTGTTGGGTGATTGACCCCATTGATGGCACCACAAACTTTACCCAGGGTATTCCCCTGTGGGCTATCTCCCTAGGGCTTTTGTATCAGGGAACTCCGGTATTTGGCTGCATTTATCTGCCCACCCTGGGCCAACATTTTTATGGCTTTTGGTCGGCTCCAGGCCAAGCCAACGGTGCCTTTCTCAATGGCAAGCCCATCCAAGCCCGCCCCGATGCCCCTGGTTCCAATCAATTCTTTAGCTTCTGTGCTCGCAGCATCAAATATTTCCGCGATCCTTTCCCCTGCAAAATTCGGATGCTGGGTACCTCCTGCTATAACTTTTTGACCGTCGCCGCAGGCATTACCATCGGTTCAGTCGAAGCCACCCCTAAAATCTGGGACATTGCAGGGGTTTGGCCTATTGCCCAGGCCGCAGGCGCAACGTGGGTCAATTTGGATGGGAAAACCCTCTTTCCTCTGATAGTGGGCAAAAACTATGGCAAGGTGGCCTATCCGACGCTGGTTGTATCGCGATCGCAGTGGGTTGAGCAGTTCCAGCCCTTCCTTCAAGAATTGGGGACACCATAGGATCCAAATGACCTATAGAATGATTGAGCTTAGCCCAGTCCTTTGATCCTCCTTTGCCTATGTCTGCCGTCACCCCCCTCTACGAAGGGAAAGCAAAAATTATTTACCCCACGGACAGCCCAGATATTTTGGTGTCCTACTTTAAAGATGACGCTACGGCCTTTAATGCTCAGAAAAAAGGGCAAATTGTGGGCAAAGGGGCTATGAATTGTGCCATTTCGGCCCACTTATTCAAAAAACTGGCGTCTGTCGGCATCCCTACCCACTTTATTGACCAGCCGACCGCCAACGAAATGCGGGTCAAAGCCGTCACCATTATTCCCTTAGAAGTGGTGGTGAGGAACATTGCAGCGGGTAGTCTCTGTCAACAAACAGGATTGACCTTAGGTACTGCTTTGCCATTTCCCTTAGTTGACTTCTATTACAAAGATGATGCCTTGGGCGACCCCATGCTCAGCCCTGATCGCATTTTGCTGTTGAACCTCGCAACAGCCGCTCAAATCGACCAGTTGCGGCAGATGGCTCTCAGTATCAATCAAATATTGATCGAATTTTTCCAAAGCTGTGGCATCACCCTAGTCGATTTTAAGTTGGAGTTTGGCCTAGATTCTCAGCAGCAGTTGTTGCTCGCTGATGAAATTAGCCCCGATACTTGTCGTCTGTGGGATCAAGCCGCCACAGATGTCACTCA
>JANLSD010000193.1:0-12555 GCA_031362245.1 Acaryochloridaceae cyanobacterium OTE_25_metabat_464
GGGCATCCTTAATGCCGCACTGGGGAGACGATTCCCAAAACTATTCGATATAGACGTGAGAGTTGCATGATTAAAATTGATCGCATTGACCATATCCGTCATCTGATCACCAGTTTGGGCTGGCTGGGCAGGAACGCTACGGGGTGCTGGCCCAACTCCAGGCTGGGTAGTTTGTGTCCCAGGTATTTTCTCGAAAGGCATTCTGAGTCCTGGCAGAACTTCAGGGAGTACTTCAACCTCAGGGGGTGGGGGTGGCATTCTAGGCGGAGCCGCGACTTGAGCTAGCAATTGCGGAGATTGTGCCCCTTTCTGCTCTTCTGTGCCGATCTGACCAGGTGTCAAATTCGCGCTAGCAACCAACACAGGCGAAGCCTTCGATTTCTCCCCAGTTGCCTCCTTTGATTTTTCAGGTTTTTTCGACTTGAGATTTGCCTCATCAATCGGCGCAGGCTCACGCATCGCAAATACGTAAGCCTCCATCGCATCAAGCGAACCGACTTTGACCGAAATAGGGCGAAACGTTTTTGATTGCTCCTCTGGGTTCCGCTGTCGCTCCGATAGCCAATTTTTTGGCTCTATCAGAGCCAAGCCTTCGTCTGGGGTGCTCTTAACGGCTATGTTGCTTTGCCGATTAAACGCGGCGCTAGCCTTCCAACTTTCTTGCCTAGTCCCGCGAGCATGATCTTTCTCTGTTCCCATGTACCCTCACAGTCAGACATTGAAATAATCTTCTTCGACATTTGCATTATCGTAATATAGACTCGTCTCCTTCAAAGGGCTACCCATGAATCCGCCCACACCAGAACAAGCTCAGCAATTAATTCTAAAAGCCCTCGAAGGCTTGGTTCAAAAATTTGAAGTCCCTCTGACTCAATTGTGTAAAACTTTTGATCTATCAACGGTTGAGAAACATAGCCTGCTTTTGTGCCTAGGGATGGAACTCATCCCAGACTTTGACACCCTCTGCGCCCATGCCCAGGAAAATCCTAAAAAAGACTATCCCACCTTTAACCTGCTCTGTAGTCTTTACCCTGATGCTGACTATTATCAACTGCTTTCATCAGAGTCAGCGCTCTATCAGCACCATCTCATCGAAATCACCGCCAGTAGCGCCCTAACCCGCAGCCCATTACAGCTAGACCCCCACATTCTCAGCTATCTCTTGGGGCATTCTGGCCTCGACCCTCGCCTCAAAAACTACATTGCAGCAATCCCCCAACCCCAGGCCCTAGTATCTTTACCGCCTTCCTATCAAGTCATTGTTGACCAGATTGTCCACAACCTCACCACCGCCTTGGACACCCCCGTCCAACTTTGTGGACTGGATGCCCAAAGCAAACGGCAGCTCATCTTAGCCGCCTGCGACCAGCTTGGCTATCCAGTCTATCGACTGACTGCATCACTGATTCCCCATCTCCCCGCTGATTTCCATCAGATGCGCCAACGCTGGATGAGACAGGCAAAACTAGAGCCGTGCATACTTCTGCTAGACGGCGACACCCTCAACTCTTCAGACTTAGCTCGCGATAGCCTGACGCTCCAGTTCATTGAGCACAACGCTACCCCATTAATCATTAGCAGCAAAGATCGACTGTCTGCCAGCCGTCTAATTACCGCAATCGAACTCCCCAAGCTTACCCAGCTCGAACAGCGAGACCTCTGGAACCATCATCTAGGAGAGATAACCTCAACCCTTAATGGTGATATCGATTCTCTGGTTACACACTTTAGCCTTGACCCCCAAACCATCGAAACCATCTGCCGCCAAACCCTCACTCAAATCGACGCTCAAGCGAGTTCTGACCCCAAACCACTAGGCGACACCCTCTGGAACCTGTGCCGTACCCAATCGCGCATCAGCCTTGATGGACTCACCAAACGTATCGAACCCCGCGCCACCTGGGAAGATTTACTTTTACCAGAAGCAACCACCAGCCTTCTACGCCAAATCGTCGCCCATAGTAAAGAACGCGCCACCGTTTATCAGCAGTGGAAAATGAGCGGACATACCACTCGGGGGCAGGGTCTGGCGGTCGTATTCTATGGCGTAAGCGGCACCGGCAAAACCACCGCTGCCGAAATTATTGCCAATGAACTCAATCTAGATCTCTATCGCATTGATCTGAGCCAAGTGGTGGATAAATACGTCGGCGAAACCGAAAAAAAGCTAGAACTGACCTTTGCGGCGGCAGAACGCTCAGGTGCCGTGCTGTTATTTGACGAGGCGGATTCTATTTTTGGCAAACGCAGCGATGTTAAAGAAGCGAGAGACCGCTATGCCAACCTTGAGGTCAGCTATCTACTTCAGCGCATCGAAGAATATTCTGGTCTAGCAATTCTAACCACAAACCTGATCAATGCAATGGATAACGCCTTCAAACGGCGTCTACGGTTTATGGTGCAGTTTAAAGAGCCGGATGCAGCCCAGCGGCAGGAGCTATGGCAGCGCGTGTTTCCAGATACTGTGCCAAAACAGGGGCTGAACTACCAGGCATTGGGGCAGTTGGGCGTCTCTGGCGCAATTATTCGGGCGATCGCCGAAGGAGCAGCCTTCCTAGCCGCCAACGAGAAGGAACCTGTGATGATGCGACATATCAAAGAAGCGGCCTTTGTTGAACTCGTCAAAATGGGCTTGCCCACACAAATTGCCCAGCAGTGGCGCTGATGTATGGAAAATTACGGTAGCATCATAGACGATTGAATCGTTGCTCATTGTGGGTGGAGAAGACCTGTGGAGAAACAAACTGTTAACTGTCTTGAAGCCTGTGTCAACGGCTGCATTTTAGGAGACGACTGTCCCCACCGCGAACATTTAGCCGCCGCCACCCAATTTATCCAAAACACGTCAATGGATGACATGCTGGCGATCGCCGAAGAAAGTATCCGCAAAAAATTCACCCAAGCTTCAGAGCCACCTAAATGGGTTGATCCACCCGAAATCTAGCCCGAAGACTGAAGCCACCACAGCCCCAGCAAAATCACGCCGCTAAGGCCAAGCGCAACCCCTAAAAATCCCCGACTTTCCTTTGGATCAATGGGTTCAAAGGGTTCATCCATGATGGATTTGGGTTCATTGGACTTAGCGTTGCTGGATTGTCCAGCCTGTCCCACCGCACTATACCGGCGCGGGACAGCATTGGGCGGATCTAGATCGGGGATTTGCGTCAGCCATTCCGGTCGCGCTTGGAGTTTAGGCGCTTCGAGAATGAACAGCAGCCGCTTACTTTGCTGACGGGTTTCCAGATTTGGGTGACTGGAAAGTTTGCGACACAGGGCGATCGCCGCCTCCCCTTGACCCGCCGCATCGTAGGCCGTCACAAGCCATATTTGAATTTCGCCACCCAGGGCAGATGGGCCAGAGATCAGCGTCAGCGCCTGCTCAAACCAGTCCATCGAATCTCGGTATAGCCCACGCTCAAAAGCAGCTTGCCCCGCTGCATAAGCCTTCATCGCCTCAGCATTATTATCCGGCATTAGGTTGGGATCTGAGGCAGCATTCGGGTTCACTACAGCCGTCCTCGCGCCTTCACGCGCAGGTATTGATTCACAAGCTGCTCACTCACCAGAGGGGCGGGGGCATCTAAAACCAATGTGCCCTGCTGTCGCAGCTTTGCAAAGGCAAGCTTCCGCTGGTGCAAGAGATCCAGAGCAACCGCTTGCGTATAAAGCGGTTCAACCTTGCTGGGTTCAGAGCCACGACTGAGGTCTAAACTAGGCTTCGCTTGGGCATCCACCTGAGGATCTCGAAGGGCCACACAGAGGGGCAAAAATCGTGGGCTTAAGCGTCCCATCGCCACCAGTAAATCTTGAGATGCAATTTCATCCACAATATCCGTCAGCATCACCACCAACGCCCGTCGATGGTACTGGTTCAGCACTTGGGCCGTTACCCCCGCATAGTCAGATTCAGTCCGAGCGGGTTCGATGGCGTTGAGGCGCTCCAAAATCTGAGCAAGGTGCCCCAGACCGGGCATGGGCGGAATCCAAGTGTGGATGGTCTTGTCAAAGACAACCACCCCCACGCGATCTCCCCGCCGTAAGCCCGCCATTGCCAAAGACAACGCCGCATTCAGCGCCCAGTCAAAGCGGCTCAACCCTGCCACCTGGGCCGTCATCAATCGCCCGCGATCGAGCAAAATCAGCAGTGGCTGCTCTCGCTCTGGCTCCAGTACGCGCACAATAGGACGCTGACGGCGGGCCGTGGCCTTCCAGTCTATAAAGCGAATATCGTCCCCCACGGCGTATTCCCGCAGCTCTGAAAATTCTGTGCCCCCTACTTTATGACGCCGCTGAAGGTTGCCGCTATTTTCTAGGCTCAGTCGAATCGACAACATCCGTAGCCCAATCAGATCGGGGTAAACATCCACCAGGGTTTCGACGGGGATTTGCCAATTGCGCCAACTTAGCCCCCAAGGGCTACGAAGCTTAAGACTGGTTGGCCCCCAGCGAAAGGCACCCCGTCGGGGTGGAAAAACATGATAGGTCAGCTCAGTCTCAAGCTGTGGCGTAAGCGCCACCGGAAGGGGTTCCAGATCGACCTTAAAGGCAGCAGGCACCCCGTCCCGAAGCTGAAGCTCCGTGGACGAAACAGAGGAGAGGGAACCCGTCACCCTTAACACCAGCCGAATCAGATTGTCTCGACCAATCGAGAGTTTTTCATCGCAACTACGACCCAGCTCAAGCTGCCATTGGGTTGATTGACGGTAGTCGTAGAAGGCGATCGCCAAAACCACCCCATCATAAATTCCTAAAAGCCCCCATAGACCACCCGTCGTCGCGGTAGGGATTTGACCCAAACCCATGGGAATCACAAGCCCCAGCCCCAACATCAGATAGAGCCGTTTACTGGGGACAAAGCGATTGCCCTGGAGCTTTTGAGGCTTTGGCGTAGGACTCATCGGGGCACCGGAACGCGGTTGAGGAGATTGCGAATCACCTGCTCAACAGAGATACCGTCCAGTTGAGCCTCTGGCTTGAGGATAAAGCGATGGCGCAGGAGCGGAAGGGCGATCGCCTTCACATCGTCGGGGGTCACAAAGTCACGGTCATCCAGCCAAGCCTGGGCTTGGGCCGCTCGGAGCCAGCCCACTGCCGCCCTTGGCGAAGCGCCTAACAACAGTTCTGGTTGGGTACGGCTGCTGGTCACAAGATTGAGTAAATAATCCAGGATCGAATCTTCAACGCGGATTTGGCGTACCAGCTTACGCGCCTCCAAAATTTGGTCGCCGTTCAAAATGGGCTGACGTGACCACTGCGCCAGGTTATGGGGTTCAAACCCACCCAAGATATTGGTCAGCATTTGCTTTTCGGCCACGGCGTTGGGGTAATCCACCACCATCTTGAACAAAAACCGATCCAGTTGGGCTTCGGGGAGAGGATAAGTGCCTTCAAACTCCAGGGGGTTTTGGGTGGCGATTGTCCAAAACAACGGCGACAGTGGGATGGTTTCGCCATCCAGCGTCACCTGCCGCTCTTCCATTGCTTCCAAGAGCGCGGCCTGGGTTTTAGGCGGGGTTCGGTTAATTTCGTCCGCCAGCAAAATCTGGGTAAAAATTGGGCCTTTGCGGAGGGTAAACTGCTGACTGCTCAGATCAAAAATGCTGGTGCCCAATACATCCGCTGGCAACACGTCAGGCGTGAGCTGCACCCGTTTAAAATCGCCCTGGATCAGGGTTGCAAAAAGCTTGACCAGAAGGGTTTTGGCCGTTCCAGGCACCCCTTCTAAAATGACATGCCCTTCCGCTAAGAGGGCCACCAGCAACGCATCCACAACGGCACTTTGGCCTAAGATCACGGTGCTAATTTCGGTGCGGAGCTGTTGAAAGGCGTTCTTCAAGATAGTCCTCGCAGAATCGTATCGGCTTGCTGTACCCAGACTAAGAGTT
This sequence comes from Acaryochloridaceae cyanobacterium OTE_25_metabat_464, assembly GCA_031362245.1. Taxonomy (GTDB): domain Bacteria; phylum Cyanobacteriota; class Cyanobacteriia; order Thermosynechococcales; family Thermosynechococcaceae; genus JAAURS01. The sequence goes on from JANLSD010000193.1 coordinate 5,886, forward strand.
CACTGTCTTTTAGTCGCTTTTCGCTTCTGGATTGCTCTAATAACTCTAGTAGCTCTGAGCCAGGTCGTCCAGTCACCACCACCCATTCTGTGGCGATCGCCCTATCTCCATCCCCCGTCAGGTCTGCACCCACCAAACTCAGACGAGATTTGAGGCGATCGCGCAGGGACTGCCCCAGCAGCGCCAGAACATACTCAGTATGCCCGTGGGTGTTTAAAGTATCGGCAAGAGCCTGAATATATTGCTCACTGCTGTTGCGGGGGGGCGGCGTAACGCGTAAAAGCGCACCAAACCGTTGATTTTGGCCCCAGAACAGCAGCGCCAGCATCAGTACGCCTTGGCCTGCCATCACCGCAATGGGGCGTTGGGCAAAGTAATCCCATAAATCCTGGGGGGCTGCATCTCCCAAAATAGGAGCCGCTTCTAAATCACGGTATCCGTGGATCCATTCATCCACCCAAATCGTGCCCTTACGCTGGGTGGCTAAATCCGCCAAAATCTGGAAATTTGCGCCTTGCTCAGCATAAAAACCAGACCCCATCAAGGGATACGCAATCTTAATGACTTCTCCCTTTTTAAGGGTACCCAAGCCAATCACCGCACCAAAGGTATCCTTCAGCAATACCTCATCAAAATTGTTGTTTTTGGCCTGGTAGCGCCGGATGGTTTCAATCCGCAAGCCCCCCTTTGGGGTAGGCAATTCCGAACTAAAAGGCGCACCCGTGATTCCTCCATCCCAACTCAGTTGAATTAGGGTATTGCCCTGCTTCACCCAGTCCAAAATATCTGACTCAGCCAGCAATGGCTCTTGGAGCCGCTCCACATCCGCCACCTGAAACAGCGTCTGCCCCGTACCCTTCAGTTGACCATAGGCCCGTCGCCAACGCTTAACGGGGTAGTTTTTGGACTCCATAAACTGATACCACTGGGCATAGCCACTGCGGGACTGCTCGTAACTCGACCCTTTAGGATAATTCTGGGGGGCAACGGCGGTGACAATGAGCGTAAGGCACAGCAATGCGAGTAATGCCCATCCCCAAAAGGGGATTTTGGTAAACCAGCGGGAGGAGGGTTGTGAGGTGGATGCAGTCATAAATGCTGTTACACGGATAATTAAGAGGCGACTAAAATCATGAGGGCCGATGAAGTCTCGTTTGAATCCAAGCATTTTGTAGGGGCGCAAGGCCTTGCGCCCCTACGCAGAGAATCGCTATTATTCACGATCCTGGACTCACCTCAAGATATGGCGCAAGACTGTCATAGGCCGCTCGACATTGATCAAAATGCTTCTGTTGCAGCACACCAGCGCCAAAGCAAAGCGATTCATGGGTTCTAAACAGCGTGACCCAATCCTTTCGCAAATGCAGCGGCTTGTCCCCTAGACTCCAAAGCTGATCAAGTCCCCGAATATACTCCCGATCCGTCCGTGCTGCATCCTGGCGCAACACACCCGACTCATGGAGCTGCACCAGTAAAGCCCTATACAATGCCTCAAAGGCTTTATGGTAGTCTTGCCGCGCCTGGGCCTCCTGGGCGATCGCCAACCAATCCAACCGCGATCGCACGGGTTCCACCCAGTTCACGGGGCGTGTTCGAGATGCGCGGTTTGACCAGAGCGTAATCCACCGCCAAACCTGACGAACCAGCAAAAACAGCACCACCGCCAAAACAATTAACGCCAATATCTTTAGCGTCCAGAACAGGACTGGTAGCAGCCAGGCCCACTCAGAAGAATCGTTACTCTTTGGGCTAGACTTTAGCCACTGAGAGACCTGCCACTGCAACCCCTCCCAGCCTCTTCGGAGCTGAGTTTGAGAAGTCCAACTTAAAGAATCAATCGGTTCAACGGCTTTCAAAGTCAGATTTATAAATTCAACAACCGAAACTTAAAAACAGGAGTCCTTCCGCACCTAGTTTACCCCAGACGCCTAGCCCTACCCCCATGCTCAGCAAACCCAGCTCAGCGCGATATGATGTTTATCATGCAGCGCACTCTCCTTCAGGCCAAACTTCATAACTGCACGCTCACCGGGTCCAACATAGACTATGTGGGCAGCATCAGCATTGACCAGCATCTTCTAGAAACTGCTGGAATTTTAACCTACGAACAAGTCCAGGTCGTCAACGTCAACAATGGCGAACGCTTGATTACCTATGCTATTCCGGCACCAGCCCACTCTGGCACCATTGAGCTGAATGGTGCAGCAGCTCGGCTTGGGGTCAAGGGCGATCGCATCATCATCATGACCTACGCCCAATACACCCCCGCAGAATTGCCCCAGTACCAGCCCACTGTGGTGCTCGTCGATGCCCATAACCGCATTGGTGAAGTGCGTTACTCCGTCGGTGATGACGTCAAAAATCTTTCCATGACCTCAATTTGATTGACGTCAGGCGACGCGTAGCTATGCTGGGCCTTGACATGGGCGATCGCATCCTTCAACGTCAACCCCTGATCTTGGGACACATAGAGCGCACACACTGAGGCTGATCGCCCCACCCCCGCCAAACAATGCACATAAACCACATGTCCCTTGCGATACCAGCGGTCTAGAATTTGGATCGTTTGGGCAAACTGAGCTTCCGTTGGAATGCCACCCTTGTATCCATCGGGAATGGGCACCTGCTCCCACAGAAAACTATGAGCCACATCATCGGGAACCAACCGCTCATGCTTTTCCGTCAGACTTAACACCGCAGTAATGCCCTCTCGGCGTAACCGCGATACAGACGTCGTTGCGTTTGGGAAAGAGCCAACCGCCAGTTTTTGAGGCAAAATCCAAGAAAATCGTTCAGGCATAGGTTAAGCCGCACTAAATAAAGAATTGGTTTCAAACAAAATGGGAAGGTTTGTTAAAAGCCTGACGAACAGGGTAGAGTATTGTTGCTGTTTACCCAGCAAGCCAAAACTCCAACCACCTTCAACGACAAAATGTATATCCGTTGACTGTTAATGTAAGGTAGTTTTATCAAATATTGATTTTGATTTTAGACTTCAGCTCCTACTTCTCATCTCTGGTCTTTGCCTTATCAGTCTAAACACAGCATGGAAGATACAGAAGAGTATATTGATCTAAAGCAATACTGGTTAATCCTTCGACGGCGTTGGCTACCAGCCCTAATTGTAATGAGCAGCGTCACAACGCTAACCGCTCTCCTTACATTTTTGCAAAAGCCGGTCTTTGAAGCGACGGGGAAAGTGCTGCTCAAAAAAGACAACGGCATTTCTTCGACAATCCAAAGTAGTGGACTGGGAGAGCTGGCGGGGATTGGCGACAAAAGCAATCCCATTAGCACCGAAGCAGAAATTATTAAATCTGCACCCATCGTGCAGTCCGTCATTCAGGCAGTCCGTCTGAAGGATGACGATGATGACAGCAAAGTCCTTAAGTTAGAGGATTTTTTAAAGAAACTAACGGTTTCTAATGCCAAAGAAACGGACATCATCCAAATTGCTTACAGAAGCACAAGCGACAAAGAAGCCGCCGCTGTCGTCAACAAGTTAATCGAGGTTTACCGCGTCAATAACGTTGAACGGACGCGGGTTCAGGCCACCACTGCACGTAAATTTATTGAAACTCAAATCCCTGCCGCAGAACAGGATGTCCAGCGCTACGAAAGCGCCATTCGGGACTTCAAAGAACGCAGTAAAGTCGTTTCACTTCCCGATGAAGCAAAGGTTGCGGTAGAAGGCATTGGGGAAATTCAAAAACAACTAACAGAAGCCCAAGGCTTACTTGCCAGCGCAGATCAACGCGCTCAATCCCTTCAATCACAAGTGGGTTTGACGACTCAGCAAGCATTACAAGTCAATGCCCTAAGCCAATCTACAGCCGTTCAAAAAGCTTTGGCAGAACGGAATGAGACGAAAAGCGCACTAAAAGTTGCCCAGAGTCAGTATGGGGAGGCTCATCCTGCGGTTATCAATCTTCAAGAAAAGTTGACGGCGCTTAACGCCGTTCTAGACTCTCAAGCTTCACAAATCAGCGGCAACGTTGCATCCAGCGACTCTTCTTTGCAGAGTCTCCAGGCTGGTCAGACGCAGCAGGGTTTGACGGAGTCCTATATTAAAGCCAACTTGGAGCGTTCAGGGCTTCTCAGTCAAGTCAATGAACTTCAAAAAGTGCAGGGTCTCTATCGACAGCGAATGACTGTTCTGCCCCGCTTAGAACAGATGCAGAGTGGTCTCCAGCGAAAATTGGGCATTGCTAAGGGGACCTATGAAGGACTTTTGAAAAGCCTGCAACAGTTTAGAATTTCTGAAAATCAAAATGTGGGTAACGTGTTGCCCATTGAGGCTGCTGTCCCACCTGAAAAGCCAATATCCCCCAAAAAGCTGCTTAATCTCGCGATTGGTAGCGTGATGGGTCTTTTACTGGGCATTGGCATTGCATTGCTGCTAGAAGCACTGGATAACTCCGTCAAGACTGTCAAGGAAGTTCAGGCCATTTTTGACCTTACGGTGCTTGGAACCATTCCTCAACTCGATGGCGAGAGAAAAGTGAGTGCAACCGTATTGGATCGCTCTCGGCAGCCCCTCCCCGTGCGTGATGAGCCACGCTCTGCGGTCAGTGAAGCCTTCCGTATGCTCCAGGCTAATTTAAAATTTCTTAGCTCCGATAACCCACCCCGCATCATTGTGATGACCAGTTCAATTCCCCAAGAGGGGAAATCGACGACCTCAGCCAATTTAGCCTTGGTTTTGGCTGAAATGGGGCACCGCGTTTTGTTGGTGGATGCTGACTTAAGGCGACCTTCCCAGCACCAGCTTTGGGAGTTGCCAAATTCTGTGGGCTTAACCAACATATTGGTCGAGCCAGGAAAGTGGTCTGGGGTAGTGCGTTCTGAGAATGAGCATCTGGACGTGATTACGGCTGGAGTCATTCCGCCCAATCCAGTCCGGCTGATTGACTCTCATCGGATGGCGCTCTTAATTGAAGAGTGGCGAGAGATATACGATTTTGTGTTAATCGACACGCCCCCCTTGGCTGTGGCATCGGATGCGCTGTTGCTGGCCCAGATGGCGGATGGTCTTTTGATGGTCGCTCGTCCCGGCGTCCTTAATTTAGCGTCTGCTGAATCTGCGAAGGCAGCTTTGGCGAAGGCCAACGGGGAAGGGAATGAAAAGCGGGTAAATGTCTTGGGGTTGGTTCTGAATGGCGTCATTCCAGAAAATGAGCCGGATAGCTATTACTACTACCATGCTAAAAATTACTACATGCCTGAAGTGGAGCCTACCCTAGAGTCTCGTAATGGCAAAATCTCGACAGGCATATCGGAAGAACTAAAATCGTCTCGATCTTCAACGCCAAGGCCTTAGGGTGGGCGGTTGGAGTGGTGGGACAATTGTTTGTGAGCATACTGTTATTTAAGAGTTTTAACGTCAATGCAGTCTAGCAATGTTGTTTGGCATCATGGAACCGTTTCCCGCGCAGATCGCGAGGCTCAAAATGCTCACAAAAGCACCATTTTATGGTTTACGGGGCTGTCTGGCGCGGGTAAATCGACCCTAGCCAATGCGGTAGAGTCTCGTCTGTATGAAAGAGGATGCCATACCTTTGTGATTGATGGCGATAATGTCCGTCATGGTCTCTGCGGAGATTTAGGATTTTCTGCGACGGATCGCACTGAAAACATTCGACGAGTAGGTGAGGTTGCGAAGCTTTTTATTGAGGCAGGTGTCATTACGCTGACGGCCTTTATTTCGCCGTTTCGGGCCGACCGCGATCGCGTTCGCACGATGGTCAATGCGGGTGAGTTTTTTGAGATTTACTGTAAGGCTGATTTGGAGGTCTGTGAGGGCCGCGATGTGAAGGGGCTATACCAAAAGGCACGGGCGGGTGTGATTTCAGATTTTACGGGTATTTCTTCTCCCTATGAGGCTCCTGAAGCGCCTGAGGTGGTGGTGGAGACGGGAGCTAAATCTCTGGAGGTTTGTGTTGATGAAGTCATTGCTGCGCTGGTGCAGCACGGTATTATTCAGGGGAATTGAGGTTAGGGAGTTACGGGTTGTAGCAACCGGGCTTCGGCTCCGCTCAGCCCTCAATTTAGGATCTGAAAAATCAGGTGCTGTGTTGTTAGGCATAGCTTTTCTTGAAACATTGCCCAAAATCTATTATTGAATCTATGAAAACGATTTTGGTGACGGGTGGTGCTGGGTTTATTGGAGGAAATTTTGTCCTTCAGCAGCGTCGTGAGTCGGATGTTCGGATTATCAATTTGGATAAGCTGACCTATGCAGGTAATTTGGTGACGCTGAAGTCTTTAGAGACGGATCCGTTGCATGTGTTTGTGCAGGGGGATATTGGCGATCGCCCCCTAGTCCAGTCCCTCCTGACCCGCTACCAACCCGACACCATCCTCAATTTTGCCGCAGAAACCCACGTTGATCGCTCTATTGATGGGCCAGATGCGTTTGTGCAAACAAACATAATGGGGACATTCAATCTTTTAGAAGAGACACGGGCGTATTGGAAAGGATTGGACAAAGCAGCACAATCAACTTTTCGATTTTTGCATGTGTCTACAGATGAGGTGTTTGGCTCTTTGGCGCTAGAAGATCCAGCGTTTTCTGAGACGACACCCTATGCACCCAATAGCCCTTATTCTGCCTCTAAGGCCAGCTCTGACCATTTGGTGAGGGCTTATTTCCATACCTATGGGTTGCCCA
>JANLSD010000217.1:0-5259 GCA_031362245.1 Acaryochloridaceae cyanobacterium OTE_25_metabat_464
GTTGCTGAGGTAGGGCGATCACTGAATGCGTCTGATGGCTGAGGGTGATCGCTCCCTTGGCCCAGACTTAATCCTATGGGGTGATCGCATTACTTCCAACTCAATAGGGCAATTACAGTCTCTCCTTCATTTTTGAAGTAACTTTAGTACTGGCGGATCCAAAATTCCTTCAGGAATAATAGGATTATCCTCCTTACGAATACCTGGCATATCAATATCATTCAACCCAATTTCCCAAGCATTTCGGACATGAATATGATGAACAAGGATTCGAAGATGCATTTCAATTTCAGGGATTTGTGACTTGTTCCAATTAGGAGGCGCAAATGCTGGGGCAAGGAATAGTGCTCCCATGTCATTGTACAAGCTAAGGAATCTATTCAGGTTCTCAGGTGTTGCAGCATCCATTCTATGAACGCGAGAAGTACAAATGACTAAATTTTCTCCTCCAGAATAGGCTGTAGGTTCAGTCCCAATAATTACATTATAAGCATAAGGATGAGCTTGATCAATACCTCGCACCACAACAATTCTAAGGTTTTCTTGACGGTCTACTTTACCAATTTCTTCTTGCCAATGCTTGAATATTTCTGAACCTGCATCTTTATCAAGAAATACTAGCCCAAGAATCGGTGGAAAATCAGCACCTTCATACATCATAAAGGAGATACCACTCCATCCCGCCTTTCTCCATAAACGTTCTCGAATCAATGAAATTACTTTTATTTGATCATGAGTTATTTGATCAAAGTTGGATAATTGATTAGGAGTTTCAGAACCCAGCTCTCCCAACTTTAGTGAGTTATCAACTTGCTCCTCCTCTTTCTTATTAATGATTTTGGGTATCCAGTTTTCTGTTCTTACCAAAGGATACTTCGTTGCCTTTTCACTTACCCAAGAAGCCAAACTTGTTTTGGGTGAAAAACCAAGAATATTTGCTTGTGTGCCAACCGAGCCAGTAAAATTTATAGCACGCTCTATTGCCTTCTCATCTCGAAAAAGAGCTTCAAGATCATTCTCAAAGTCTTTGAACATAATTACCTGTGCAAAAGCTTCAAAAACAACTAAGATCAACAACTCTCTGAATTCTTTTTGCTTATCTACCGAGATATCATGGGGGTTGAAATCCTGGCAATTTATCACTAAATGAGGTCGCCCAGAACGTTCCTCTATGCATGAACTGAGTAAATCCTCTTTCTCTCCTACAACTCTTACTTCCACACTGAGTTCTGGCTCATGTGCAATAGCATTTCTTGCAAAGCTTGTTGCCAAAAAGCTTTCGAATGCAGCCAAAAAAGACTCAGCCACTTCCAAGCTTGGTGAATTGATACTTGTGTTTACCGTAATATGGCACCCAAGTACATACGAGTGAAGATTTACAATTCCTTCCGCATAAATTGTTAACTTATCAGCAAGTGATTTGTCAGACTTAAGATTTCTTATTGAAAGTGCCGCTTCTTCGGGCTTTTTTTGAAGAGTTGATGCAGTTTCAGCGAATCGCTCTTCATGCCCCAAGACGTAAAGTAATGCATCTGCTGATAATTCTAGTCCGAGTTGATCAAAGGTATCTGGAAAGGTTTCGAGTATATGAATCTCTGAAAAGTCGATGCAAAAAATAAATTTAGCTAGTAGAAGGTCAAATGAGTCTTCCCCTTCAATCTCAGACTCCGATTGTAAGCCTTTTTGGATAAGAATGTATCTAAACATGTTAGATAATTCGTGCCAAACAAGCAGTTGTGGAAGTCGTCCTAGGCGAAGCTCAAGCCATTTTAGCTTCCAACTACATCTCATTTGTTGAGGTGTAATATCCCCATAAGACCAATATTCATTTACTGAAATACTTAATGCAGAAATTAGTGTGCCACGGGAGGCCCAAAGTAATCCAGCTTGTTCATACCCCGTAGCACATAAATAAAGGGCAAGAACAATTTCGCGGCTTGTTTCATGCTTGTAAAGTAGACTCAAGGCACGGCCAAGTGTTGCTATTGCTTTAATAGCTTGATCTTGACTAAGTTGATCTTGACCACGTTTTAATAAAAGCTGAGCTGCTTGAACTTCACCTTTACGTTTTGATGTAACGTTTACAACGGTTTCGAACAGCTCATCATAAGCTTCATATTTTTCAAGAAACTCTCCTATCTCCGTGAGGCTTGCAACAAGTTGCCCTAAAGGATATCCAACTAGCCCTTCACTAAGTTGAACAACCCTACACATCTTTCTTAAAGACTCATCTAGAGGATCCCCCTCGGATAAACACCTCATCATTTCTATTTGCATCAATATTGTTTCAGCTTCTAAAGATGTACTAGGTCGATCTATTTCCCTACTAAGGCGGTTAAGCTCAGTAATGAGTAAATCTGTATGAGAATCGATATCTGGATTGATAACTTTGCTTTTTGATAAAGGGAAAAGAACTTGCCAAAGAGTGAAGAGTTGCTCCAGATCATAAACATTTCGACTACCCTTGATAAGTTCCTCTAGGAGTATGTATTGATTACCAAACTCGTGAAAATCTTCAAGCCACCAATACAAAGTCCATGCCCATTGGTATATACTCTCAACTTTTTGCCTCAAAGTTCCAAATTCTTGAGCTAATCGGTTGACACGATGATATCTTCCCTCTATATCTATTCGAGGAAGTTCGAGTTGTCGCGCTAAATCAGCGGCTTCTAGAGAATCATCAACGAGCGTGAAATCCTTCTGACCATTTCTGAGAGAATCTTCTATTCTCTTTTCAACTTCCGTGAGATGATCTTCTCGACTTACATCTCCAGACCCTTTCTTTGAAATTGTTCGTGAAAGACCTGTGATACCTAACTCCTCAATCGCCAAGTTCTCTCGACAATTTCCAAACACTTTATCTAGAATCCAAGTTCTATCAAGAATACGAACATCGATCTCATGTTTGTTTCGAAGACTATCTTCTACTTCAGCACGTTTTCGATCAGGCACTGCTTGATTTGTAATAAAAAATGCTTTTGTATATCCACGCTGAGTCGCTGGGATTTTTGCAATGTCTGAATTAACCTTAGATCGCCACTCTTTCTTAGCACTGAAGGCAAAAGCCCAACGCTCTTGCGAGGCTTCACGCCCAATACCGCTATACCAAGCTAAGGCAAGATTGTCTGCAACAGGGTACGTTTCAGAATCTACTTTACTATCACCACCACCAGTAGGCCCCGTTTGAGGCAGAAGATTAGGGCATATCTCATATTCTGCTAACCGTCGTGCAAATCTCTCGAAATTGGTTTCCTGACTCCGAGTTGTGAGCGAATCAAGATGATATTCGAGAAGTGAGCGATCTAGTTCAGTTACTTTATTATGCACAGAGTCAGAAAAACGTTCGGGTCTACGTTGTTTAAGAAAATCCTTTGGAGAAAACTTATTGGATTTCATATAAAATCTGGACTCTTGCTCAATAAAGCTTTAAAGACTATTGTAGAAAAACCTGCTGCTACAAGATGTCTTACTCTAGTATTTTATATCCATATTTTTGCCAATACAACCTTTTTAGATATTTTGGATGATAATTTTTAGTGGTTTTTCTGATTTTCATTCAATCACTTGAAAGCACTTCAATGCAAAGCGCATCGTCATTCTTTGCAGAATTCACTCTGGTGCTCACTGGAGTTGCTTGCATAGGCGCATTAGGGTAAGGGCGCAACAAATCCGATAACGACTGCCCGCCCTGAACATTAGGATCCAGCCATCCCCCATAATCCTCAGAGCTTAAAATCACAGGCATCCGGTCATGAATCGGCTGTAACAGACCATTCGCCGCAGTCGTCAAAATCGTGCAAGTCTCAATATCATTCCAAGATTCCCATAGCCCCGCAAACGCAAACACATCATTACCCGCCATCGAGAAATAAAACGGCTGTTTTGCACCCCGTTGCGTCTTCTGCCACTCATAAAACCCATCCGCCGGAATCAGACAGCGACGATACTTAAACGCAGCCCGAAACGACGGCTTTTCCGCCACTGTCTCTGATCGCGCATTAATCAACTTGGCTCCAATCGCAGGATCCTTCGCCCAGAATGGAATCAACCCCCAACCCATCAATCGAAATTCTGGCTTAGCCGCATTTTGGCCACGCACAACTACCCCCACAGGCTGCGAAGGGGCAATATTGTACCGAGGCGGGAAATTGGGCACCTCGTCAAGGTCAAAAGCCCTCGCCACATCCTCAGGCGATCTCGCTAAAGTAAAACGTCCGCACATCGCTCTAGCCTAGCGCAAAGCCTTAGGGCGTGGGCATAGGCACTCAGCTTCACCCGATCACTCACATTGGATGACGTCCCCGTATTTCAGTGCGATCGCCGCCTTGGATCGTTTTGTGGAGGAAGTGCGATCGCTTGCTCTAAGCATCAATTCTAGGAACCTCATAGAGCGCGATTTTCTTGTCGCCACTGAGCAGAGTCAAATCCTCGTATAGGGCTTGTGCTATCAACATTCTGTCAAACGGGTCATTATGATGCAAAGGTAACTCCCTCAACCGTAGAGAGTGCTCAATTTTGATATCCAACCGTTCAAAGTCATTAGCAGCGATCGCCCCTAATAAATCTTCTGGAGCCTCCAATTTCCCAAGCACTCACAGCACTCACAAAAACTTGATTATCCGAATCAGCAATTACCGCTCTCGCATAGGCTGATAGCCTTGGATTATTAGCCAACCACCAAAGCAGTACATGCGTATCAAGCAGAAGTCTCATGACCCATAGACACAGCTAACACCTCATTTGGAAAGTCATCATCAAAATCCTCAGCCATCACCACCTGACCTTCCCATAATCCTGGCTGCCGATTTTGTTTTGCATCTTGATAGACCACCAGCCGAGCCACCGGATTTTCCGCCTCACTCAGCACAACGCCTTCCCCATTGCACACCGATTCAATCAGTTGATAGAGCTGCGTTTGTGCTTGGTCAATATTGATAATCTTCATAGCCAATTAACCCTCCATCAGCTCCAGTTTAGCTGAAGCATTTCCTGTGATTGAGTAGAGGTAGCGCGATCGCCCAACTCAGATTCATGCTTGTGGGAGCTTACGGTCTTGGATATGGCCTTGTGGAAGGGTAAGCGATCGCTCAGCCTTCCTGTGTCCAAGTAATGAAACATGACCCGTGTCCAGAATCCACAAACTCATGCCAAATTATCCTCATCTTGAAGGCGCTCTAACTGCCACTGATTTGCCATCTCCGCAAACTCAGCGTCCCCTTCAAACATTCCAATAAACTCAGTCCAAGGATTTTCTTCAAC
>JANLSD010000266.1:0-9116 GCA_031362245.1 Acaryochloridaceae cyanobacterium OTE_25_metabat_464
CGAAATCCGCCTGCGCGGATTGCTGGAACCCTTGATATATTTAGTCTGCGTAGGCAGACTTTGTTCTTGTAGGCGCGATTTCAATCGCTGGCTTTAAAGACGAAGGAATGGGTGTTTCAGGACTTTTGTCAGTCAACCAGGTGACAACCAGTCGCAAGGTAATTAGCGAAACTCGTGAAGTCGATGTGTGGTTTGTGCCTAATCCTGAGACTCAATCTACTTTGGAGCAATTGGGCATTCTGGGGCAGATAGTCAGGCAAAGCTGTGTGATAGAACCCTTTCACAATGCTGTTCAATCCCAGGAGGTCAATAGCTGTCTTGGAAAACTGGTCGATTTAACTGAAGAGCTGCGTCGTCAAGCCAAACGCGAAACGCAATCTTTGTCGGAAATGGATTTGCCCTGGTTATGGATTTTGAGTCCGACCGTTTCACAACGAATGCTTCAAGGATTTTCTGCTACAGCTCAAAAGGATTGGCCAGAGGGCTTTTATTTTCTTGCCCCAAACCTACGGAAAACACGCTATGGCTGCGGCTGATGGGTCGTGACGGGGTTCAACGTCAGGCTATCTCAGAATTATTGGCGCTCCCAGGCAATCACCCAATGAAGCAAAACACGATAGAACATTTAGCGGTGTTGCGGATTAACCTCAATATAGGGCAGAATTTGAATGAGGATGAGAGGGCTTTAGCGATGAACTTAACTCCAGTTTATGAGCAATGGCGGAAAGAAACCCTTCAAGAGGGTCGCCAAGAGGGCCGTCAAGAGGGAGAACGATCGCTGGTTCTGCGTCTGCTCTCCCGCCGAATTGGGAATTTGTCTCCTAGTGTTGTCTCCAGGGTTGAAGCGTTATCTCTGCCTCAACTAGAAATGCTGGGAGAGGCGCTGTTGGACTTTACGGGTTCTGATGATTTGATGATTTGGTTGCAGGCGGATCAGTAATCCCGATTGTGCGATCGCCCTCCGAACAAACCACAACATGATCGCATCTCTCCTGCCTCAAGAAAAGTGATCGCCCACTTCAGCAAAACAGATTGCTCTCGTGGGAAAGAATTTGCAACAGGATCGCATCGCTAAACCCAAGCAAAAGCGATCGCAGCCCTAAGCCAAACCAATACGATCGCCTTTGTAAAAATTGCTTTGAACTTGAGTTTCCTAATGTCAAACCAATGTTCTAAGGGCGAAGACCTACGACGCTTGCTGTTGGTTTTTATTGTTCTCTATATATTGGCGTAAAACGCTGTTAACTAGTGCTTTGGACTGCTCTCCTTGAGCCTGGAACCACTGTTTCACGTCTGGGTCAAGCTGAACCAGATTGTGGGCTTCATTGGCTGGAATACGTAGAGTTGCTTGTTCAAAAAAATCATCTGTTAGCGGCGGAATATCTGAGTAGTCGATATTCTCTTCAGACTTTGACTCTAAGGCTGCCCAGTTAGTACGAGAGGTATTGTTCAAGTCGTTTTTGTTCATGGCGGTTGGCTCTTCGTGCTGAAATGATTCGGATTACATTGTTGCGACGTGCTGTCCAGACGACTACCGCTATCCCTAAACCGAGGAAGCCGATCCCAAGAGAGCGATCTTCGCCATAATCAAAGCGGTCATCTAGCTCAATCAGCATTTCACTATCAAACATTGCAGAGACATCAGCAAAATCAATCTCATGTTTCCGAATGTTTTCAAGGTTTTTCGATTCATCCCACTCAAATTGCATGAAGGACTAGGATACGCTAGGTCAAATGGAACTCTTTCATTATCCCGTATTTTTCTTGGAACACCTCGTTTTCTAAAAAGATCTACGGTTGGTATAGAGTCATTCGCTGCGCTGTCAATCTCCCCGCCGCGATCGCCTCTCCACGACCTCCGCCTCAGAAAACCGATCGCAGCCTCAAGCCAAAACGATGCGATCGCCCTTCAAAAAAACAAACTGATCGCATCTCTCCCACCCCAACAAAAAGCGATCGCCCATTTCAGCAAAACAAACGCGATCACCCTCTTAATAACCCACAAAGCGATCGCATCTCTCCCACCCCAAGAAAAGCGATCGCCCACTTCAGCAAACCCTATCGCCCTCCGAACAAACCACAGCACGATCGCCGTTTCAGTCGCGAACATCAGAATGATCGCTTCCATCGCCTGCTACCGCTCTGCTTTAGCACTGACACACTAAATCTATTAGAGAAAGCGATCGCTTTCTTAAGCTAAAAAGCGATCGCCTGCTCAATCAGAAGCCCTGAAATGAATGCCTGTGAACGAATTTCTTCAGCGATCGCCTTTTTGACCCTTGCCTTATGGGGGCGATCGCAATTTCTACGGAAAACGCGATCGCATCTCTACCAAGCCATGCAAAAGCGAACGTTAGCCCTAAACTAAAATAACGTAATGGCATTCTCTATAATGAATGTCAGGCTGATCGGTTGGTGTATTAAAAACAAAAGCGATCACCCTTATAAAGAAGAACTTCAAGGTGAACGCCTTTTTGAGGAAAATAGGTGTAATCGCCTTTTTGAAAAAACTTGTTTGCAATTTGGCCTAATATCGTCAGTCAAATCTACTGCCTTTTTAGTATTTCAATATGGGAATTCGTTGAGTGGTTTACAAGTAAGTCCAAGTCGCCTGAAATCTATTAAAATTTATTTAAGAATGGGAAAGTTCTCATTTATAGCATCTCTTCTTCTCTTTCTATGTTCATCTGATCCGACATATGATTTTAGCGTCTTTTCTGAATCCCAATTGTTTTTTGAAGCAAGGTTATTGAACCCGTCGCTACCTATTGAGTTGGCAATACCCAAAGCAATTGCAATTTGCCTTTGTGTGTTCCAGCCCTTTGAAATAGACTTTTCTATAACAGGCTTCATTTTTGATGACCAAGCATCGTTCTGAATTTTTTTACTGTCAGTACTGGTCAAGAACTTCTTCATTCCTTGCCTCCACCAAGCTTTAGAAAAGCATCCCCAGCCATCATTGTCGTCACCACTTTTCCCTGGAGGGCGACACCTAGATGAATAATTGTCAATCATATCTTTCTTAGATTTTCCAAAATATTTCTCGGTGTCCATGTATTGATATAAATCAGCCAATCCACCAACAGCGAAATGCGCTATACCAACCGTCCCTCCATCCAAGCGAAGTAGATCTGGATAGTCCTTTGATTTTCCTTTTCTAGAGATTACCTTATAAAGAATATCTCCTATCAATCCGGTATCTAAAGCATCTTTATAGTTGGTTATTTTAATCTCTTTTGATAGCTGAGAAGTTCTAAATACTGAAATTCGTTTCAATTTAACTTCTGTAGGGGATGCATCTAAAAATGACGAAGGTGAAATACCTAAACTCAAGGTCGATGCTTGGATTGGACTTTCCAGATATATTGATAGCAGAAAGAAGACAGTTAAGATCTTTCGTTTCATTATTATTTGATATTCCTTTATGGTTCAGATTATTTTAGTTATTTTGTTTATAATATTTAGAGGTATGCTCAAAATCAGTCATAAAAAACAACAAGTTTTGTACTTATAAATTCTTTGGCTAATAAGAAATATTATATCTTATATGCTAAAACTTTATTAAAAAGTAGAAAATTTTTCCGCCTTAGAACAAATTCTTGAAATTGTAATGTGAGTCACGCTGTACATTATAAATCTGTTTGGATATGCTATTTACTTGCAGCAGAGTTTTTTTGATAGAATATTTATCAAATTTTTAAGGCTGATGCTTCAAAAATATGTGCTGCTATATCAAGACTATCAATTGAGAATATTGCAATATCAGTTTTACTTCGGCGTTGAGCTGTAATAATAAATGTAGCTTCATAGGCTGAAGCTGGACCTTTGACGAATTGGTCAACTCCTGTCGATTCTCGACTTTGAAGGCTGTAAAAACTCTCAACTTTGTTAGGAATATTAAGTGCCGGAGTACTGTCACCAGTAAAGCCAAACTCAAAGGTTTTAATGCTACTTGCCAGAATTCCAATAACTGACACACGAGAACCACTAGTTTTTACAATACCCATAGTTATGTCCTGCTGAAAACCTACAAGAAACTGACTATCGAGAACTTTAATAGGTATTCTAAACGAAAAAACTTGAGTTACACTCATAGGGTCAGTGTTTGACTCTAAGCTTATTCCCATTTGAAATAATAAACTTGTTATAGAGCTATTCGGAACAGCTCGAACTTCAATTTTCTTTGGTGTAGATAAAACTATTTCAGGGGAACCCCATATTTCAGATTGATTATTCATAATGTGAATTTCTCCATTTTTGATAAGAACTTAATAAAACACAGAAATCGGCTTAAAATTCTAAAGATCTTGATCCTGCATAAACCAACTATTTTTGAAGATCTTTTGTTTCGAGATAATATTCCATGCCGATACCTATGGCTTTTCTAAAACCTATTCCATTGATCAAAAAGGTTGGTTGATCTCCAGGTTTAAGCCTTGAATTTACTGAATTTGACCGAGAAATCGAAACTAGTTGAATGACTCCTTTTTTAATTTGTTCTTGCTCTTTTTCAGAAAGACTCAAGGGAGTTTCTACCTCCAAAGTTTGATCAAAGTCAGCAGGGGGCTTTACAAAGCGGTGGGCAATAAACTGTTCTGATAAATCTCCAAACAAAAGGTATTCTAACTTTGTCGGGGATAGTTCAGTAGATTCGAGCCTATCAAAAAAGACAACTCGCTGGAGTTTTACAGTCACATTACAGGCAATGGGCTGTGGCTGCGTACTTTCACGTTCATAGTGTTGCTGATAGAGGTTTACCTTAAAGGATCTTCTAGAGCCAAGATCAAAATTTTCTGTCTCAGATTTAGAAGCCAATTCAGACATCTTAAATTCTTCAAGCTGCATTATAGTGAAAACATTATTGCTAGAAGCCTGTTGAGCTTTAAAATACTTTGATTGTGGATTATCAGAACCTTCAAAGGTTGCTTCAAAAATAGCTTGAATATTATGGCAGCCATCAAAAAAAGGCATGTGAGAAAGGTATACCTTTTGTTTATTTCCCACTACTCGCATTCCATGCGTAAAGCAGTTTAAATGAGGTTTAGGGGGATATAGCTTACAGCTTTGAGCATATGAGTTGACAGGTTGTGTGATCAGTAACCCTAAAATTGTTAGATGTGGTATGATACCTGAAAATCGATAAAACATTATTTTTATATCTGTACAAAGAAACCTCGAAGCTTTTCTATCATATAGGCTAAACTTATGCAATTTTTGTTGAATCTATAAATGCTATAAGTTTACTAAATTCACCATTAAATCTGTCTCCATCTTCATCTGGACGAGGAATGCCAGGTACCTCAGTTGAGTCAGTATATTGCCAAAAAGTCCAGTTTGACCATTCATTTGGAATCAGAGGGATTGATTTCTTTGTGTAATGGGCTACCCATAGTGGATAACTAGAGAAGTCTGATACACCAGACATAAAACTATCCCAGAAACCAAAACTAGTATAGATAATTGGTCTGCGATTGATCTCAGCTTCAACAATATCAAGCCATTGATGAATACGATTGACTCGTTCTACTTTCGAGATGCTTTCCCATTGTTGTCTTACAGAATCAGGGAAATGTTCTAAGTCAAGTGCTGGAGGAAGATCGTCTGGTTCAATTGACTCAACACTAGCTACATAATCGAGAAAGTTACGGGCTTGCTTTTGAGAATCTATAGTGGGTCGAAAGAAGTGATAGGCTCCGCGAATGATTCCTGCTCCCTTCATACGTGTCCAATTACCTGGAAAAGTATTTGCTCTGAAGGTTCCTCCCTCGGTTGCCTTTGTAAATGCAAATGAGAAACCCGCACTTCTTACTTGCTGCCAATTCACAGACTCATCAAAATCAGAAACATCAATTCCAGGCTCAAATCCAGATGAACTTGTATTCGTCAGCAGAATTTCAACCTCTACTGAATCTACTCGACTACCACTATTGTCAAATCCAATGGCTCTGACACGTCGCTTCCCTGACTGATTAAAGCCAGGATAAGTAACTATCCACTCACCAGCTTCAATACTATCGCTGCCAAGGAAAAACTGGTCTGCAAATAAATCTACTCTTACTATCCCGCTATCAGCACTACCTCTAAAAGTAACAAGAACTCCTAACTGAAATGCTGAGTTTTCGGCAGGAACTTTTACAAGTATAGACATACACTTAACTCCTTGTGAAGTTTTTTAGTAAGAAAATTTTTTCTGATGATTAAGCGAAATCTAAAAAGTTTCTTGGATCTTGAGGCACACCATAAAAATATTGAAATTTGAGTGAAACCTTTATATTGCTAAGGTTATTTTCACAAAAAATACCTGTAAAGTTATTAATTTCATGATTTAGGTTAAAACAAATTTTGGTTTGATCTAAGGTATTACACTTTTCCTGAGATTTAGTTGTAGTTAACACTAAGAGAAACATGAGATTGATTTAAACCATCTAGTAAAGGACGTACCTTGTTATTGAAGTCTGAAGTGAAGACAACAATACATCCAGCAGAACCTGGAAAGTTCGTCATATTAGCGTCTCGGTGTAGACCAAATTCACTACGTTTAGTGTTTGGATCTGGATCTGGTGTTATGTGGTAAAACATTCCCTCAATTCCAGGCGTATCAGAATAATAACCTTTTGTAGATATTTTCCAATTATTTCCAGGAGGAAGATAACCCTTACTTGGTACCGTATGTGCTCCAGAATATTGATGCCCCGACTGACCTGAGGTTGCTTTTACACGTAAGACTTCTGTTCCACCACGAATAAACACTAGTGAACCATAAATTAAACTATTGACATTATCCGACTTAAGAGAGAAAGTTGCGTTAACTTCTCCAGATCCAGAATCTGTATCCCAATGTGGTAAGAAGATCCACCAAGAACCTGTGATCGTCTCTATTTCGACATGACTATGTAATCCATCACTTCCAATTACCTCCTGTATGATATATTCTGTTCCCGCAGAAACAACTATTTTTTCGGATTCAGTAAGCGTGCTTCCTTGGACAGGTGATTTTTTTAATAATGTATCGTTTTTTGCTGTATATTTCATAATCTTAAATGTGTATTTTAGTTCTTAATGCACTCTGTCTGAGATTAATGCACTCTGTTTGAGAAAAATCTTGATAGGATAGTTTATTAAGAGTTTTGATTTATACTGCGACTACACAAGGGCAGATAATAGATACTATTTTTGCCTCAAAATTAGTTTGGTGGTAACTATTGCTAGATTACTTCTAGCAAGTACCCCAAATCACCTAGCGCCTGTTAGCTAAAGTCAATAGCAACTTGTGGACGCAGAGGATAGTTTTATCAAAGGAATCATTCTGACAATAAGTAAGATTATCTGATTGCTCTACCTATCTCCGATCGCACCAAGTCACCTAACGCCCATTAGTAGAATTATTAAGAATGGTTAAAAATACTTAACATTAATATTCTTTCTTGAGAGAAAATACAAAATAGACTCAATATCCCAAATAAACATAGAAATCACGCAAATTTCCTAGAATATCCTCCTAAATCTGCGTGAAGCCTCTAATAGTCCGAGAAAGATACGTCATGGCGGGTGCTGCTTTACATCAACTTCTTAGTAAGTTCATTAAATACATAAACCATGAAAACTCCCGAACTCGTCTTCGCGGAAAAGTTTGCAGCGGCGGCACTCAACTGGAATTTAGACAAACTCTACGATGACATCACCGATGCCAAACAACGTCAAGGCATCCCCCGCCGCAAACCCATCACCCCCACCGAAAAAGCCTGCCTGCGCGGACTCCTCAGCGGCTATACCCCCTCAGAAATCGCCCTCCAACTCAACCGAGAACCCGTAGGTCTCCGCGTAGACCTGTCCAGAGGACTCTATCGCTACATCGAAATGCTGACCAACTGCACCCTAAAAGACTGGAGCAAAGTCCCCTCCGTTCTCGCCGCAGCAGGCTACAGCAACCCAACCCAAGCCCCCCAGAACCCCACCCCCATTCCACCCCAACCCAGCACAGACTCTTGGTGCGTCACCCCTCCGCAAGAGCAAGCGATCGCCCCGCAACCGCCCCACCTCGAAGATCATGAAACCCGTTGGGTCGGGCGGGAACCCCTGCTTTATCGCCTCATCCAAAAACTGCAAAATCACTGCCGTATCCTCTCCCTCGTCGGCATCACAGGCGTCGGCAAATCCGCCCTCGCCATCCGCCTTGCCCTAGAACCCACCATCGCGCAAACCTGGCCCACCATTCGGGTCATTCGCTTCGACGCCGACAAAAATACCTTTACCCCCTTCGCCAAACAAATCCTCGGCACACAATTCCCCCAAGACCCCACCCAGCAAACCAACCCCAAACAACTCGTAGAACTCCTGCTGGATGAATTGCGATCGCAGCCCTGCCTCCTCATCCTAGACATGGTCGAAAACCTCCTGACCTCAGACCGCAATGGCAGCCATCGCTTCCAAGACCCCGCCTTCACCCTCTTCTTCGACCAGCTCATTCAAGCCGAAAACATCCCCTCCCGCCTCATCCTCACCTCCCAAGATCAAATCCCCGTCATCGCAGAAGGCAGGTATGGAGGGCGATCGCACATCGAACACCTCAAAGGGCTAGATCCCACCGAATCCCTGCAACTCTTCGTCCTGTGGGACGTAATCCCCACCTGCGACAGCGAAACCGAATACTTGCAGCAGCTCATCCAAACCTACGAAGGCCACCCCCTCGCCCTCCAAATCATCGCCGGAGAAATCCTAGACTTTCCCTACCACAGCGACATCTCCGCCTACTGGCAAGATTACGGTCAAGAAATCGTCGCCAAAGAACAGCAAAAACAAGCGCTAGCTAGCCCAAACCACCGCGAACAAATGCCTCTAGCCTATTACAGCCTCAGCCTGTCAGACCTCGTCAAAGGCCGTATCGAACATACCCTCCACCGCCTCAGCGCTTCTGCCCCCCTCGCCTATATCTTGCTTTGTATGGGTTCCGTCTATCGCTGCCCCGTCGAACGCGCAGCCTGGTTGATATTAATCTCAGACTCCCCCAGAGAAGACCAACTCTCAGCCTTCCAAACCCTACAGCGCCGCTTTTTATTGGAAGGCGATCGCACCACCGGGCAAGTCTCCTACCATCTCCATAGCCTCATTCGCAGCGT
>JANLSD010000271.1:0-29701 GCA_031362245.1 Acaryochloridaceae cyanobacterium OTE_25_metabat_464
GTCCAAATGCATTATCCGGTCGTCACGGGTGATAGGGGAATTATGGGGGGCCAAGGAACTGGGTATTCAGATTCCTGAGGCGATCGCCATCGATTTCCCCGCAGTAATGGAGCGCATGCGTCGTCTCAGGGCGGGGATTAGCCACAATGATTCCGCCACCCGATTTCAACAGTTGGGCGTGGATGTGTTTTTAGGCAATGGACGGTTTAGCAGCAGTGACACCATTGAAGTGGGGGGGAAAACTCTACAGTTCAAAAAAGCAGTCATTGCCACGGGTGCAAGAGCCGTGCGTCCTCCGCTTCAGGGAATTGAGGAAGTCGGATTTCTCACCAATGAAACCGTCTTTTCCTTGACCGAACGTCCAAATCGATTGGCCGTCATTGGTGGTGGGCCGATTGGTTGCGAACTGGCTCAGGCGTTTCGACGCTTAGGGTGTGAAGTGGTGCTATTCCATCGAGGTAGCCATCTGCTTAATAAAGAAGACGCGGATGCTGCTGACATTGTCCAAAAAACCTTTCTGCGCGAAGGGATTCGCCTAGTGTTGAATGCCCAAATGGAACGGGTGGAAAAAACCAGCGCTGGCAAGACGATTTACTTTAAAGTTAACGGCAACTTAGAGTCGATCGCCGTTGATGAAATCCTCGCAGGTGCAGGCAGAGCACCCAATGTAGAAGGCTTGAATTTAGAAGCCGTGGGCGTAGACTTCGATCCCAAAAGGGGCGTTAAGGTCAACGATTATCTGCAAACAACCAACCCTAAGATCTATGCGGCAGGCGATATCTGCATGGACTGGAGGTTTACTCATGCCGCCGATGCTGCGGCGCGAATCGTCATAAAAAATACCCTCTTTTCACCCTTTGGCTTGGGACGTTCTAAACTCAGCGATCTCACCATGCCTTGGGTCACATTTACCGATCCTGAAATTGCCCATGTCGGATTTTCAGAGGAAGATGCCCACAATAAAGGCATTACAATCAGTACTATCTTGATTCCCATGAGCCAAGTGGATCGGGCGATCGCCGATGGAGAAACTGAAGGCTTTGTCAAAATCCATCACAAACAGGGTTCTGACCAGATTGTAGGGGCAACCATTGTGGCCCGCCATGCCGGAGAAATGATTTCAGAGGTGACAACGGCGATCGTCGGGAAATTGGGGTTAAGTGCCCTGAGTGGCGTGATTCATCCTTATCCCACTCAAGCTGAGGGCATTAAGAAAGCCGCCGATAGCTATCGCCGGACGTTGCTGACCCCTCGGACAAAGCAACTGCTGAAACTGCTCACAAAATTCTCCTAAAAGTCTCTGTCACGCTCGGCCCAGATATTATCCCGAGTCAGAGGAGTATCAAAAAAGCTGTGAAACCCTAAGATCACAGTCTATTTGACTTTTCTGAAAATGGCTCAAGGCAGAGTTGAACTGCCGACCTTGGGCTTATGAGTCCCCTGCTCTAACCACTGAGCTACTGAGCCAAAACTTAACGATCCTTATTATGCCATACCCATCAGCATTTAGAATATCCTAAACCGAAAAATTGTAGAAACGGCATTTCCTCCCCAAAAAATAGGGCCAATCCGCTGTGGGGGGATGAGAGTCGGTAAGATTGGAGCAGGAACGAAGCACATACTCCAAACCCATAAACTATGGACATCAAGCAGGGATTTGTCAATGCCGTTGGCAACACCCCCCTTATTCGGCTCAATAGCTTTAGCGACCAGACGGGCTGCGAAATTTTAGGGAAGGCTGAATTCCTAAATCCTGGTGGCTCGGTCAAAGATCGGGCAGCACTCTACATCATTGAGGATGCAGAAGCTAAGGGCTTACTTAAGCCAGGGGGCACGGTGGTTGAAGGAACTGCTGGCAATACAGGCATTGGTCTTGCCCATATCTGCAACGCCAAAGGCTACAAATGCCTCATCGTGATTCCAGATACGCAGTCCCAAGAAAAAATGGACGCACTGCGGGTGCTGGGGGCTGAAGTGCTTGCTGTACCTGCTGTGCCCTACAAAGACCCCAACAACTACGTCAAGCTCTCAGGCAGACTGGCAGCAGAAACCGAAAACGCTGTGTGGGCCAACCAGTTTGAGAACTTAGCCAATCGCATGGCTCACTATGAAACCACAGGCCCAGAAATCTGGGCGCAAACCGATGGCAAAATTGATGCTTGGGTTGCTTCAACGGGGACGGGTGGCACCTATGCGGGTGTGGCGATGTACCTGAAAGAAAAAAATCCCAATATTAAGGTTGTGCTAGCAGACCCAATGGGCAGCGGACTCTATAGCTACGTCAAGACGGGCGAGATTCATATGGAAGGTAGCTCAGTTACCGAAGGGATTGGCAACAGCCGGGTGACGGGCAATTTAGAAGGAGCACCGATTGATGATGCGATTCAGGTGGATGACCAGGAATGCATCCGCGTTATTTATCAACTCTTGCGCAAAGATGGGCTATTTATGGGCGGCTCTGTGGGCATTAACGTCGGCGCAGCGGTGGCTTTAGCGAAGCAGCTCGGCCCAGGCCACACTATTGTGACGGTGCTTTGCGATGGTGGAACGCGGTATCAGTCTAAGCTCTATAATCCCCAATGGTTGGCAGAAAAGGGATTGATGCCTCAGGATATCCAATAAGAATACCCATGTACAAGGTCTGGTGTAGAGTTCAGCGTCTGTGGAAGCGTTGGAATCGATTTTTTTCGCCGCTACTGTTTGCTGCTGTTCTTGCATTTTTGGGCCATTCTCTTTACGTCCATTGGCATGAAGTTAGTAATGTGCAGGTGACGGCGGCAGGTTGGGCCTGTTTGATGATCGCCACGGGTGTTACGCTGTTTGCCCATATTTGGACAGGATGGGTGTGGGGCTGGATTCTACAGGATTTAGGGCAGCCCATTAGCCGAGTCTGGGCCTCGCAAACCTATCTCAAAACCAATATTGCCAAGTATCTACCAGGGAATGTGCTGCATCTATATGGAAGGGCGATCGCCGCCCGTGATCAAGGCGCACCCCTCTCCATTGCATCCTTAAGCGTTTTACTCGATACCCTACTGATGGCAACCGGAGGCGTCATCATCGGGTTGTTTTGTATTCCGCGTCCTTGGAAAGCATGGGCCATTGTCGCCGTGGGCGGCATTTTGCTGATCCTGCACCCCAAAATCCTAGGGCCACTGTTGGATCGCCTCAGTCAGCTCAGAAAAAAGCCCTTGGACGGAGATGAAGTTTCAGCACCCTCCCAGCGCTGGCTCAAACGCTATCCCCTTGGCCCCTTGCTGGGAGAAATGCTATTTGTCACCCTGCGGGGGTTGGGCTTTGTGCTGACCGTGCTTGCCCTAACGCCCATTTCACTCCAGACAGTACCCTTGCTGATTAGCATTTTTAGCGTGGGATGGGTATTAGGATTTATTACCCCTGGTGCCCCTGGTGGCTTGGGTGTTTTTGAACTGACGGTCAGCACCCTGCTCACCCAACAGGGATTATTTCAGCACGAACCAGGATTATCCATGGGGGTTGCCCTCAGTGCCGTTGCCTTCAACCGACTGGTCAGTACCTTGGCTGAGGCGATCGGCTCCCTCCTCGCGTCCTTGGATGAGCGCTGGCCCCTCCACTGGCGCTAGGGTTGTGGAGAATGCTTCCACCAATCGATACACCACCATATCGGGAGACAATTCCCCCAGCATCTTTTGAATGACGGTACTAGGGCCTTGGGCATCCCACGTTGCACCTTCGAGCAAATAACGCTGGGCGGATTTTCCGACGAGGGAGGCGCTGTAGAAGGCCATCGCCCCCTGAGTCCCCACGGCAACCCAAGGCGCACCCTCGGATGCATTTAACAGATTTCCCAATCCACTCGTCATAAATTCGGCTAAGCCTAGGTAGCCAGTGCTGAACGCCAATGTTTTCCATAGTGCACTGACGTTATGGCTGGTGATAGGGAGGTTTTGACGTTGCAGGCGCTGTCGTACCTGGGCAATATCCATTAAAAAGCCTAAGAGAAGGTCTAGGAAAACCCAAGGGTTAAGACCCACGAGGGCCGCTTTGATGCCCCAGAGTTTCCACTGGGCAGATTCAAGGGCGGGAGTGTAGTGTTGGGCGATAGTATCCACTATCTGTCGCTCAGTGGCCTGGACTTGAAGCAGCACATTCAGCGAGAGCAAATAGTCTCCCTCTCGGTTGAGTAAATCTAGTAAGGTCTGCCGCAGGGCTTCAATTTGTGGGGGTGGATTTTCCCACTCAGTGCTGATGCGACCATCGGGCCATTCGTGCCGCACCTGGACGGGGGACGGGGCTGCGGCGACAAGGACAATTTCTGGGGGGGACAATATTGCCTGAAGGGTTTTATCCGTGAAGGACTGATAGAGGGTTTCTGCGTTTAACTCAGGGTACAGATCCGCTTTGTTCACGACCCATAGGATGGGTTTACTGAGCTGTGCCAATTCTGCCAGAGCCTCTAGCTCAATGGGCATCGGTGGCCCTGCGGTTACAAATAGAATCAAATCTGCGCAGCGGGCAATTGCTTGGGCCATTAAAGCCCTGGCTTCGCCTGAGATTTCATCAAGTCCTGGGGTATCGATCAGCTCAAGCTGAATTTCAGGGGATTGGGGCAAAGACCAGCGGACGGAGCGGGGCCATTGCGTTACACCGTTGAGGGGGCCTGTAGGGAACAGAGGCTCTCCAAATAGAGCGTTGAGGACAGCGGATTTTCCTCGGCTGACTAGGCCAAAAACGGCTATCTGTAAAAGCGGCTGAGATAGCTTGTGGTTCAGTGCAGTCAGTATTTCTAGATAGGGTTGGATCTGAGCTTTCAGCTCGATGGGGGTTTGCTGATAGCGGGATAGACGCTGAGTGAGACAGGCGATCGCACTGTCTCGGCTATATGGTTGTTTGGCATGTTCGGTTTCGACGGGTAAGTCGGTCATGGGGCAGAGAAAAGCAAAACACCAAAAAACCGGGGAGAACCCGGCTTCTGGAACAAATGAAGATTGAGAATTAGAAATCATCCATCGACGTGGAGGGCAGGTTTTGTCAAAGTTCTGGGTCAGAGGCAATCCAGAACGGGCTAAACCTGCCCCCACCGATGCACTAGATATTTGTTTCGCTAAATTGACGGCACAAATACTCAAAAGGTTGGGCCACCACTGCGGCAGCATCAAGACCAGCCTCAGCAACCTGTTCCTGAACCACAGCCTTCATGATTTGAATACCGCGCACCGTTGGCCCAATGGGCACACCCAAAGAGTTATAGGTTTCCCGCAGTCCTTCTAGAACGCGCTCATTGAGCACATCCATATCTCCTGCCACCAACGCATAGCTGGTGTAGCGGAGATAATAGTCCATATCACGCAAGCAAGCTGCATAACGACGGGTCGTGTAGGCATTACCGCCTGGGCGAATCAGCTCAGGATTTTCGTCAAATAGGCGCAAGCCGGCTGTCTTGACAATTTGAGCAGCGTTGCTAGTAATGATAGATGCTGCCTGGATTCTGGCAGTAGCACTCCCGAAGTAGGCTTTGAGGGTGTCGATCGCATCTCGGTCTAAGTAACGGCCCGTAATGTCATAACTCCCAATGACAGCGGTCACTGCATCCTGCATGAGTTCCTCTCCCAACAAAGTTCAATAATTATCGTGGCTTACTGTACGGGCTTTTCCCATGTTTCTCATTTTTGCAGATTAGGGGGCCGCGTTTCGTAGACTTTCGCGGTTCGGCGATGGAGCAATAGACCCATAACGCTTTGCCACATGGGTATTTTAACGGGTTATGGTGACTCGATTAAAATCATTAAGAATTACTGCGCAATCTCAACATTATCTCAACAAAACCTTCTCTCAACAAAACCTTCTCTCAACCAAAAAGACGATCGCCTCGTGTGGGGTGATCGCCTTTTTGCAAATCCAGCTCCGTTGAGCCTCAGGACACTACTTCACAAACAGCATCTCTTGGTAGGTCGGTAGCGGCCAGAAATCGTCCGCCACTTCGCCTTCCAGAGCATCCGCGTAGACCCGCACTTGATCCATCATGGGTCGGATGGTTTGGGCGCAGTACTGCATGTGGTCTTCGGTGGAGGCAAAATCGTGTTTCTCCATCGCCACCGCAAGCTTGCTGACAGTATCCATCATCGACTGCACCAACCCTGCAACGGTTTCAGCCGTTTCTTGATCTAGGGTGATTCCAATGGTCTTCAGGCTAGAAATGGTGCTCGACAACTCGGCCAAATACCGAACCGCAGCGGGATAGATGATGGTTTTGACCATACTGACCACCAGTTTGGATTCCACGGCGATCGCATTAATGTACTGCTCAGAGTACACATCAAAACGGCTTTCGAGTTCAACGGGTGTCAGTACGCCCACTCGGTTAAACAGTTCTTCGACGTAGTCTGCCTTGAGGGTAGGCAGCGCATCGGCGGTGGTGCGCAGATTGGCTAAACCACGCTCTTCCACTGCCATCTTGTGCCATTCTTCGGAATAGCCGTTGCCGCCAAACACGACCTTATCGTGCTTCTCCATGATCTCTTTGAGGACATCATGGGCCGCTGTGCTCAAATCGGCACCGGAGGACATTTTGGCTTCTAGCTCGTCGGCAACCCAAGTCAAAGAGTCTGCCAAGATGGTGTTCATCGCCACCAGTGGCCCAGACACAGACTGGTTAGAACCGACAGCGCGAAACTCAAAGCGGTTGCCCGTGAACGCAAAAGGAGACGTTCTGTTGCGATCGCCTGCGTCCTTGGCAAAAACTGGCAGGGTTTCTACACCCAAATCCATCAAGCCACCTGGCTCAGAGCTTTCTGGACGGCCTGCTTTAATTTGGCCAAAAACATTTTCAAGCTGAGAGCCAAGATAAACCGAGATGATCGCAGGGGGTGCTTCGTTAGCGCCCAAGCGGTGATCGTTACTGGCGGTTGCCACCACAGCCCGCATCAGTGGCCCATACTTGTGAATCCCGCGAATGACAGCGCCGCAAAATAGCAAAAACTGAAGATTGGAATGGGGAGTGTCGCCTGGATCAAGAAGATTGCCTTGCGTCGCATTCCCCACAGACCAGTTCACATGCTTCCCAGAGCCATTAATACCGGCAAAGGGCTTCTCGTGAAGGAGACAAATAAAGCCGTGAGCTTTAGCGGTCATCTTCAGCAGGGTCATGGTCATCTGTTGATGGTCACTAGCCACGTTCGCCGCTTCAAAGAACGGTGCCAACTCAAACTGACCGGGAGCCACTTCGTTGTGACGGGTCTTCGCTGGAATGCCCAGACGATACATTTTTTCTTCCACATCTTGCATGAAGACCTGGACGCGCTCAGGAATCGCGCCAAAGTAATGGTCATCAAACTGTTGACCTTTAGCAGAAGGCTTTCCAAACAGGGTTCTGCCCGTCAACAGCAGGTCAGGACGATTGTGGGCAAAGTGAGAATCCACTAAGAAATATTCTTGTTCTGCACCACAGCTAGAGTTCACAGGTGCCACATCGGCATGGCCCAATAGCTTGAGAACACGAACGGCGGACTTGCTCATTGCGGCGATCGAGCGCAGCAGAGGCGTTTTCTTATCAAGGGCTTCCCCAGTCCAGGAAATAAACACCGTGGGAATGCACAGCGTAACGCCATTGTCTGTTTCCATCACATAGGCAGGGCTGGTCACATCCCAGGCCGTATAGCCCCGTGCTTCAAAGGTAGAACGCAGACCGCCATTGGGGAAAGAAGAACCATCTGGTTCACCCTGCACCAGCACCTTGCCAGAAAATTCCGTTAGGACCGATCCATCGCTCTGCACTGAGATAAAGCCATCGTGCTTCTCAGCCGTCGCGTTGGTCATCGGATAGAAAACGTGGGCATAGTACAATGCACCCTTGGAGATGGCCCAGTCTTTCATCGCAGAGGCAACCACCCCTGCAACGGATACATCCAGCTTTCCACCAGTTTGAATCGTTTTTTTTATAGACTTAAAAACGTCCTTGGGCAGGCTGGCCTGCATTTTGCTTAAGGTAAAAACATCCGTCGCCCAAAGGGACTCCAGCCGTTGGGGGATCTTGGAAGGCAGGGGCTTGCGATCAGTAACCTGAGCAACTGCCTGAACGCGCAATTCGTGACTCATCTTTTTTTTTCTCCCTCGGATGCCATAACCAGGGATCATACTTCGTTGGTCTTGAACAAAATGTGACGAGAGTAACGGTTTGAAGCGCGAATCTATGCGTAGGGTAGGGGCATCCCCCATTGATGTGATGGGCTATTTTTGGAATCACCTGTGCTTTGAGAACACCACACCCTTTGACATTCGAGCTTAAAACGCTTAAATAGAGTTAACATCCGCGTTAATGGGAAAGGTCTCAGTAGAGTCAAGCCTTACCACTGAACTCAGTTTTACAATTTCTCAACGCCAAAACCGCGATCTCATAAGACACCTCTTTTTTTAGGCCAAGCCAGCTTTTATGTCAGACTCGTTACCGTCTCAATTTACGTTTCCCCAAAATCTGAGTTCTTTGCCCGGTGCATCTCAAAATGAAGGCAAACTGTCCTTGGCGGATCAATCGCTGCTATTGGAACAGGTGCAGCAAGGGGATATGGTTGCGCTACAACGAGTTTTAGATCTGAAGCTTGCGGCCTATCAGGCGAGAGTTGAAGATATTGGGTTGCGTAAGGAGCAATTGCAGATCAGTCTTTCTGGGCCTGAGGTGCCCCTGCAAGAGACCCTTGAACCATTACTCCAAACTTGGATAGTGCAGTTAGGGCTGTTTAAGTTTTCAGCGATTGAGCTTTACGGGCAAAAAGATGGTTCTGCGCTCCCGTTTTGGCGATGTGCCTTTAACCCAAAGGACGTGGATTTGAGTACTTTAGCGGTGATCGAGCCGCCTGTAGTGGCTTCACCTGTTGGATTTGTAGATCCGCTCCAAGTGGAAAGTAAGCCTGGGTCCAATCATGCTGTGTCTGAAGATCCTTGGGATGCCCCAGAAAGGGAGGGTGTGTCAACCCATCCGGTGCCCGAAGTTGCTGAGCCTTTTTCCTCAGCTTATCTTGAGGATGCGTTTTCATTGGACGTTGAGGATGGGGTTGGAGAGGCGACTCCTCAAACACCACCTTTAGACGTTGCACCCCAAGAGAAGACCAAGGCTGTGAAGGAGTTCTTGGCGCGATATGCAGCGGGAGAACGGGATTTTGCCAAAATCAACCTCAATGAAGCGGATCTCTCTCGGGTAAATTTAACGCTAGCCAATCTTCATGAAGCGGAATTGATCTGGGCGAACCTGACAGAGGCTAATCTATACCACATTGATCTGAGTCGTGCAAAACTACGGCAGGCTAACTTGAGTGGTGCGATGCTCCGAAGCTCTAATTTACAGGGGACTGATTTTGTGAATGCCAATCTGCGAGGGGCAGATTTGAGTTGGTCTAATTTAAATGGAGCCAATTTGACGGGGGCGGATTTGACGGATGCCAATCTCAAAAATGCGATTTTAGAACGTGTAATTTTGCCCGATGGCACGTTTCTAGACTAAGGAGAGGCTGCCGGACTTCGACTCCGCTCAGTCCTCAACTCAGGATTTGAAGAATCTAATACTTTATTAAGGCGCATCCCTACATACTGATGGTGGCAAGTTATGACTGGGTGGTGATAGGGGAGGGAAAGGTGGCGGAAGCTGCCGCAATTGCTGCGGCCCAAACTCATGCTCGTGTGGCCTGGGCACCCCATTTTAATCCTACACACGATCCGTTCTTGTTGTTGCGGGAGGGTTCTCGTCGTTTTGCGCAGATTAAACGTTCTGACAGTCTGCAAGAGTGGCGGAGCTGGACGAATACTTTAATGACGGCTGTACAATCTTCACCGTCTGTGGTGCAGTCCTATGGTGTGGAGTATGTCGAAGGTGCTGTTCGGTTTGAGCAGGATGATTTGTGGATAGGGGAAAGAATGCTGCGATCGCGTTCCTACCTCCTAGCCCTACACCCCGAACCAACCCTCCCCACCATTGAGGGCATCAACCATCCAAAGGTCTGGGCCATTCCGCAGCTTTGGAAGCAATTGCAAGAGCATTCTTGGCCCAAATTGATCGCCATTTTAGGCAATGGCCCTCAGGCGGTTGAGCTAAGCCAAAGTTTACAGCGACTAGGTTTATCGGTTTTGCTGATCACAGGAGACCGTCCGCTGTTGCCCAAAGAAGATGAAGAGGTCGCGTTTTTACTTCAGTCTTATTTAGAAGGCGACGGCGTTCAAATTGCGCCTCGGGGAGTGCTGAGATCAATCCAACCTTCCTTGGATAATTCGCTGGTGCTTAAAGTGGGAAATGAACAACATACGGCTGAAGCGCTTGTCATTGCTGCCGAAGGGGCTTTTCGTTTACCTACAGTTCTAGAACCGCTCAACCTAGCGCAATCACCGCAGGGCTTAGCAGTTAATACGGCGATGCAAACTTCTAATCCACAGATCTATGCGATTGGATCTTTGCTAGGTGGCTATCAACTACCGAGCATTGCCTTGCATGAGGCCAAACTTGCGGCTCAGAATGCTTTGTTTAAGCGGCGATCGCCTGTCCAATACCACCATCTTCCCTACGCTATCCTGAGTGATCCACCGTTGGCGCGGGTAGGACTGACGGAAGCTCAGGCTCGGCGGTACGATCCGCAGGTTCAGGTGTTGAGAGCGGATTTTAGAGAATGCGATCGCGCTCGGTTGGATCAAACACCTGTGGGGCTTTGTAAGGTACTAGTCCAGAAAGACGGAACCATCATTGGTGCTCATATTTTAGGCGTGACAGCAGGGGAGCTAATTCATCTGTTTGCGTTGGCGATGCAGCAGGGGATTAAGTTGCAGGCACTGAGGGAGTTGGGGTATGTCTCGTTTACGTTTGCGGAAGTGGTGCAGCGGGTGAGTGACCAATGGTGGCAGCAGCAGCATCGACGCGATCACAATGAGCGTTGGTTTTACAATCGCCGTCAAAAGGTTCGATAGTTTTGGAGGGGTTGGAGAAAATCGTTATACCCTGCATTACCCCCCTCAATCCCCCCTTGGTAAGGGGGGAAGAATATGGACTGGCTCCCTCCCCTTTATAAGGGGAAGGCTGGGGTGGGGTAGTGCAAGGTGTAGTACAAAAGTCCATTGAAATGAATGTTGTACAAGCACTGAAGTAATTGAGTATGAATCTTAAAATCAAACGCCTTTCTGAATCCGCTGTCATTCCTCAGTACGCCCATCCAGGGGATGCGGGGTTGGATTTAGTCTCTATTGAGGCCAAGGCGATCGCACCAGGGGAAAGTGCGTTGGTGCGCACAGGGATTGCGATCAAGTTGCCGCCAGGGACAGAAGCTCAGGTGCGGCCTCGGAGTGGGCTGGCGCTAAAGCATCAGATTACGGTGCTGAATACGCCTGGGACAATTGATGAAGGCTATCGCGGGGAGGTTTGTGTGATTTTGATTAATCATGGCACTCAGGTTTTTCAGGTGGAGCCTGGGATGCGGATTGCGCAGATGGTGATTGCATCGTTTATTCGGGTAACGGTGGAGACGGTGGAGATGTTGGAGGATACTGCTCGTGGGGAAGGCGGTTTTGGTTCGACAGGGGTGCAGGGTTAAAATTCCTTTGTGGAGATACTTCTGAGTTTTAAAGGGAGTGTAAAAGTTGGGCACTGAACCCTGGCATTATTTTGTCAAGTACCAAGAAGATACTAATGAAGACTTGCAGCTATAGCGCGAGTGGGAATCCCTAGCAGATCGGCATCGCAAGTATTATTATGACGCAATGAACCCTAGAGAGATTTTCTTTGCAAAATAATCCTTCGATTGAGCCTGCGGTGCGATTGCCCAAAATATGTCCAGCAGGTCACGGTATTGATCAGGTGCTTGGCAACACAGCATTTCGACTGGGATTGCAGATTAGATTGTGTCTTTAGATCCATAGAGTTCAGTAAATACGTGAATTAACTCCTCCATTAGAGGACATCTAGGTTCCCTCATTAGCGTGAGGCTATCACCAGAAAAAGCCTTTAACTTGATAAATGTAGTCGAGCAGTTTTGTTTTTTAGGTTGAACCTAAGCTCTAAGCTTGGCATCTATCAAGCTTGAAAAATCTTAAAGCTCATTCAGAAATCATTAGATTTTCAAGAGGATTTTGAATAATGAAGAATTTCATTTCTCTAGCAGTTGTATCTTTAGTAGTTGCCACACTTTTGCCCAGTGTTACTCAAGCTCAAACCTCGGTTCCGACAAGTCCAGAAACTTTGCCTAATAGCAGCCCTATTGCACCAAGCGATGGTAGCGTACCTATTAATGCAACCCCTCGAAGCACAACCCCTAATAGTGATTCGACGATGCCGAGCAAAAGTACAGAAATGCCTGCGATTTCTACACCTTCTTCCACTTCAGGAATGGGGATGTGCAGGGTAAAGTCATCGAGTACAGAAATGACTTCTCCTACTTCTCCTACTTCTAGTACAGGCATGAGTGCATCCAGCCCAGTCATGATTGCATCTAGTGTTAACTCTAAATCTTACAGCACTAGTACAGACTCTAGTGTCGTTCCTTTGATGAAGTTAAATACTAATCCTGCTGCTGCCATTGCAGCGCCTGCCTCTACTAATTCTAATAGTGAAAATGTTGCTCGGTTATTAGATGCAAGCAGTGATCAAATTGAATATAACAATCTGATAGGCCCAGCTCACTATATCAAATTAGCTGTTGGCAGCAACCCTCTTTGTTCCTTAACCGTTACTCCTTTACAGGATGTTTATGCAACAGACAGCATTAGAGTTTTGGATGAGTCTGGCAAAGGTATAGCTGCGGTCGTAACAAAGTCAGATAATGGTAGCGCAAAAATCTCCTTTAATCAGCCTGTCTCTGCTGGTACTAAATTAGTATTAGCCTTACAAGGCGTTGAGTACTCTTCATCTCGAACCCCAACGGAAGTTCAATACTATGTCGTTGGAGGGTTTGCAAACTATGACCAAGAGATTCCTTACGGTGTCGCTCAAGTCCAACGCTTTCTTCGTTAGGAAAGATTATAGCTTTGTACTAAAAAATTGGATCTGGAAAGTTGGAAATTCTTAATAAATAGAACATTTTAGGACTTTCCGTCAGCTAAGAGTCAAGCATCCTTATCTTTTGAAAGATGAGGGTGCTTGACTTTTAGATTAGTACTTGTCAGAAAGCATAATTACCCAAAACACGTCCAGCAGATCGTGGTATAGATCAGGTGATTGGCGACTCAACACTTCGACCCTCACACCCAAAGGATACTGACGATGATTGCAACAGCGCCCTCACTAGATAATCTTCGCGCCACATTGCCCCCCATCGCCGGAGAAGAAGCGGCCATTGCCGCCATCACCCAACATTATGAACCTGTCTTTTTACCTAAAACAAACCTGCGCCTAGACAACATCACCGCTGGATTTGCCTGCGCCCTCCACATGCATCAGCCCACCATTCCTGCCGGAGCCAATGGGGAACTGATTTGCAACCTGCAAAATATGTTTGAGCACCAAGGCGATGGCGACAACCACAACGCCAGCGTCTTTGCCTGGTGCTATAGCCGCATGGGAGACTTCATTCCAGAACTGGTTGACCAAGGCTGCAACCCGCGCATCATGCTCGACTACTCCGGCAACCTGCTCTGGGGCTTAGTTCAAATGGGCCGCGATGACATCCTCAACAACCTCAAACGCATCACCTGTGAACCCAAGTACCAACCCCACGTCGAATGGCTGGGCACTATGTGGAGCCATGCCGTTGTCCCCTCCACCCCAATTCCCGACCTCAAACTTCAGATTCAGGCTTGGCAGCAGTACTTCGCCTCTATTTTTGGCACCGAAGCCCTCCAGCGCGTCAAAGGTTTCTCGCCCCCAGAAATGCACATGCCTAACCACCCCGATGTATTGTTTGAGTACATCAAAGCTCTCAAAGAATGCGGCTATCGCTGGCTGATGGTGCAAGAGCATTCCCTCGAAAACCTCGATGGCTCCAGCCTCAGCCAAACGCAGAAATATATCCCCAATCGCTTAGTGGCCCGCAACTCCAAGGGCGAAACCATCAGCATCACCGCTCTGATTAAAACCCAAGGCTCCGATACTAAACTGGTGGCCCAGATGCAGCCCTACTACGAAGCCAAAGGCTGGGGACGCCAAACCATTGGCGGAATAGAAGTCCCTTCCCTCGTCACCCAAATTGCCGATGGCGAAAATGGCGGCGTCATGATGAACGAATTCCCCCGCGATTTTCCCAGACCTTGGCACGAAATCCGCGACCAGCAATCCGGTGTGGTGGGCTTTAATGGCACGGAATACTTGGAGCTAATTGAAGCAGCGGGCGTAAACCCAGAAGACTATCCCACCTGCCAGGCTGTGCAGCAGCACAAGATTTGGCAGCAGGTTGACCCAGACAATGCAACAACGGAAGGGGTTGAAGGGGCGATCGCCCACCTAAAAGCCACCGACCACCAGTTCCACATGGACGGCGCATCCTGGACGAACGATCTGAGCTGGGTACGGGGGTATGAGAACGTGCTGGAACCCATGAATCAACTCAGCGCCAAGTTCCACCAGAAATATGATGCGTTGGTTGAGTTCGATCCAGCAGTGACACAGCGCCAAGATTATCAAGAGGCGTTGCTGTATAACTTGCTGGTGCAAACAAGCTGCTTCCGTTACTGGGGCCAAGGCACCTGGACAGACTACGCCCGCGAACTCTATCGACGGGGAGAGGAACTGGTCAATTCTTAAAAGATGGTTTGAGGCGTTTAGTTTATCCCTGCATTGGCCCCCCCAGCCCCCCAATTCTGGGGGGAGATCGCCCAAAATCAGGGTCTTTTTCCTAGAATTGGCTACTATGTACATCCAAATCCTGGAAAATGCTGGAGACATCACACTCGTCCGCCATCTCACATTCTGTAGAAAAATTGACCCAAAACTTTAGAGTTCTCCCCCCAGAATTGGGGGGGCGGGGGGGCTAGTGTAATATCTCAAAACCTTATCAAGTCACTGAATTAAGACCAGAAGTAGGCCAAAGGATATGTCCCGAGGCAAAAGACTGGATCTTTCCATTCAGCAGACGTAAGAGTAGATGACCCCGATCGCCAATCCCCGCCCCCATTCCTGTAATCCGCTCCGCGCCAATCTCCATCGTAATGGTGTGCCCCAGCAGCGCATCCCGACTTTGCAGGGCAGGTAATAAACCTCCTAAACCCTGCCCAGAGGGATCTTGAAACCGCAGTATCCCCACAGCCTCAAGCAAATAATGACGCAGACGTTCCAGCAGCGCTAGCACCTCCGGTACATGGGCTGAAACTTGGTGGAGGCTAGCGGCGCGAAGGGCAATCTCCCCCCAATACTCCTCCGAAAAATCCACACAGCGATTGAGACCCACCCCCACGACAACCCGACCCATAGCTCCCGCCGAACTGGCTTCGCACAAAATGCCTGCTAGTTTGCGTCCCTCAAAAAGCACATCATTGGGCCACTTTAAGCGCAGCCGTCCTTGGCAATCCTGCACTAGATCTTCTACGGCATAAATTACTGCCAGCCCTACCGCCAAACTCAACGTAGGGAGCTGCATCGAAGGGATTTCATCCAGCACAACGCTTGCCGTTAATACCCCCTCAGGCGAATGCCAAGTGCGCCCATGCTGTCCCCGTCCGTCGGTCTGGTGCGGCGTGAAGACGACATCCCCATGATTAAGTTGGGTGGCGTGGGAGATCGCCCAGCTATTGGTACTGGGGCAAGTCTCTAGATAATGGAGCCAATTTGGGGTGTTGGGGTTAGACTGAGACACAAGCCGCTATGTAGAATGGTGGGTATCAAAATTTGTAGGCTTCTAGGGTTCCGGTTTTTGCAGTAGGGCTTTATGAGCCTAGCATTGCTAAAACGTCTGGTCCAAGAGAAGCGAGCTAGTCAATAGGTGTAGTTCTCTGCACAAATGCTAGTGACACGGCGGGACAAAAGCCCGGGAGAGCAGCAGTCAAAAGGCTGGGGTTTCCTGGGCTTTTTGGCGAGATGAGAATGCACTTGATTAGGATAGCTAGCAATGACTTCAAATTCAGAAAATCCGCTTTTTCAAAGTCCCGATGGTCAAACTGAAGCCCAACGTGCTTTAGACAGAGAAGCTCAGTTGCCTCTGACTGGATGGCAGCAAGAAGTGTCTAGGGGCTTGGAGTTGGGTCTAGAAGGGGCGGCAAGTATCCGCGATCGCACCATCCCCACCTTCTCCCGTGGCGAACTCCCTCACTATGCGGGCATCAACACCTTCATGAAGGCTCCCTATCTCGAAGACGTACGGAAAGTGGGCGAGTATGACGTGGCGATCGTCGGGGTGCCCCATGATTCGGGGACTACTTATCGTCCAGGTACCCGTTTTGGCCCTCAAGGCATCCGTCGGATTTCGGCGCTGTATACGCCCTACAACTTTGAGTTGGGCATTGACTTGCGCGAGCAAATTACCCTGTGTGATGTGGGGGATATTTTCACTATTCCTGCCAATAACGAAAAATCCTTTGACCAAATTTCTAAAGGGGTGGCTCACGTTTTTGCCTCTGGTGCATTTCCAATCCTATTAGGGGGCGATCACTCGATTGGCTTTCCCACGGTGCGGGGTATTTGTCGGCACTTGGGCGACAAGAAAGTTGGCATTATCCACTTTGATCGCCATGTGGATACCCAAGAAACGGACTTGGATGAGCGGATGCACACCTGTCCTTGGTTCCATGCGACCAATATGGCAAATGCACCTGCGAAGAACCTTGTGCAGCTCGGGATTGGCGGCTGGCAGGTGCCCCGTCAGGGCGTAAAAGTTTGCCGTGAACGGGCGACCAATATTTTGACGGTGACGGATATTTGCGAAATGGGCTTAGATGCTGCCGCAGACTTTGCCCTGGAGCGTGCAATGGACGGGACGGACTGTGTGTGGATTAGTTTTGATATTGACTGCATTGACGCTGGCTTTGTCCCTGGTACGGGCTGGCCTGAACCAGGTGGACTGTTGCCCAGAGAAGCATTGGGTCTATTGGCTCGGATTATCCGGCGTGCGCCGATTTGCGGGATGGAGATTGTTGAGGTGTCGCCGCCCTATGATGTCAGCGATATGACGTCTCTGATGGCAACTCGTGTGATTTGTGATGCGATGGCGAATTTGGTGCTGTCGGGGCAGCTTCCGCGTCAGGAGAAGCCTAGCTATATCCATGCTGAAGCCAATATGAATGTGGATCAGCCTTGGGAGTAGTTTTTGTATAACGGATTTCGGCTTCGCTCAACCCTCAAATTCAGTATTAGCAAGGGTTGAGCGAAGTCAAAACCCTTTCTTTTTCAGTATTAGACAGGAATCAAAAAATGAACAGTAAGTCAATGTTAGGAGAGATGCTGTGACTGCTGAAGAGTTGTTGGAGCGTTATGCTGCTGGGGAGAGAGATTTTACCGGAGCTGACTTGAGTGAGACTGATTTGAGTGGAGCTGATTTGCTTCGTATCAACCTGAGTCAATCGAATTTGAGCAAAGCTAATTTGAGCGGGGTAAGTTTCTATGGCTCTGACCTGCGGGGGTGCAATTTGAGTGGAGCTAAAATGGTAAAAGCTGATTTGCGTGTCAGCAGATTGGAAGAAGCTAACTTTAGCGATACTGATCTGAGCGGTGCTAACTGGCAAAATGCTGAGCGATATGGTGTTTTTTTCTTCAACACGATTATGCCAAACGGAGAAATCGTTGTTGAAGCCAATCAATATGAATAAATTAGCAAGCGTAGGGTGGGCACTGCCCACAAACTACTTTACAAACTCCAAACCTCTTCCGTAGAGCTTCCCAAGAATGACTTGGTTCCCACCATCACTACAACCTTTTCACACACAATAGGACATGCGATCGCACCGGAAAAAAGTGAACAACACAGCAACCCAACGAACAACCCTATTAATCAACCCACAGCAAATCCATCATACTGACGCATAAAAGGCGAATGGTACGCCAACACGATCGCATCTTTAGGAATCTCTTGCTCCATCAGCTCATTCGCAACCCCCACTTCAGTCCCATCATATTGAATCCAAAGTTTTTCTCCCTTAAGGTCAATATGAATGAGAACACCATAGACCCGACTTTTCTGGAGCCACCCTGCGCGAAGCACTTGATAGGAATCTCGCTCATGATCAAATAGCGTTCCCATTTCGATATCACCATAGGCAGGTTGGATCTGACTATGGGTAGTGAGAATGTCCAGAATAATTTGGCGATAGCGATTTAACTTATCCATTGCAGAATGCTCCTGTCTTCGACAGAATCATCATCTCCACTGTGACCAGACTATTTGGGGTTGATGATTAACCTCAATCCATCCTGGCATAAATTAAGGGGCATAATCAGCTACGATCAGTACCACAAAACGCAAACGGCTGAAGGCATCGCCATTCTAAGACGACGTTATGCACGAGACAGACATGACCAAAGCATTGATCCTCACCGTCAAAGACTGGTGGGAATCCCAAGCCGATCGCCCCACCATATCCCAAGTTCATTTAACCGTCGGGAAATTCACCTGCGTCGAACCAGCAGGGCTACAGTTTGCCTTCGATGCTCAAACCCAAAACACCTTTCTCGCAGGCGCTCAGCTGATCATCCAAGAAACGCCGCTGATTGCCTTCTGTCATCCCTGCCAGCAAGAATACCAACCAGAAATCGGCATCCAGTACGCCTGCCCCACCTGCAAATCAGCCATGGACGACATTCGCTCTGGGCGAGAGCTTAAAATTGATCGCATAGAGTATCACGAGGCTGACCATGCACCAAACCTTTGACGCGGCTTTAGGCATTAACTTACTCCACGTCAACCAAGACGGAGCCGACCACAACCGCGCTCATTTTGATGGCTGGGGCATCACCTGCCTCAACCTGATGAGTAGCCCTGGCTCGGGGAAAACAGCGTTGTTGGAGCGATCGCTCCCCATCCTCCGCCAAGAATTCAAAATCGCCGTTATTGAAGGCGATATGACCACCGAGCTAGACGCCGATCGCCTGCGACAGCATGATGTACCCGTCATTGCCATTAACACAGGCCGCTCCTGTCACCTCGACTCCAAAATGGTCGCAGGGGGAATTCATCGCCTAGCGCACGACTACAACCCAGCAGACTTTGATTTAGTCCTGGTCGAAAATGTTGGCAACCTCGTCTGCCCCGCAGAATTTGAAGTCGGCGAACACGCCAAAGTCGCCCTCCTCAGCGTCACCGAAGGCGAAGATAAACCCCTGAAATATCCCGTGATGTTTCAAGCCGCAAACTGTCTGCTGATTACCAAGCTAGATTTAGTGCCCTACCTAGATGTAGATGTAGATCGCATTATCGCCAACGTGCGCCAAATGAATTCCCATGCCGCCATTATTCCCATCTCTGCCAAAACAGGGGAAGGAATGGATGAATGGCATAGCTGGGTGCGATCGCAGCACCACACCACCCGCACGGCTCAAAAGGCGATCGCCATAAATTAAAATTATTCCCCCGATCGCATTGCCGTCATAAGGCTTTGAAAATACACCTGCTGGTACATCTGACGTAGCGCATCCACAAGCTTCTGCCCCTCTAAGGCAGCACCAGAAGGCGAAGCCGTAGAGTCTTCTAGAGGAAATGGGCCTAATACATCCAAGACATTTTCTTGGGTCGGCGGCGGAGCAATCACCACCAGAGAAGGATCTAGTTGAGCCGTGTATTGCCAAAACCGCAGCGCCAGATCAGGCAGTACAGGAGGATGTTCTGGGCGGGTAGCCTGGGCGGGTGCGAAAGCGTCTGGATCACTTCTCAACTGACGCAGGGTTTCTATAATCTGAGCCTTAGTGCGCCCCCGCAGCTCAAATAAAATAAACGGATTTTGGCTAAAGTAGTCGCCCAATAGGTAATACACCGCGCCGATATGCTTGCAGGGATTCACCGGATCGGGGCAGTCACAGGTGCTGTGGATATCAAATTTACTAAAGGGAAATAGGCTTAAGCCGCTGGCAGTAAAAGCATCTTCGATGGTTTGGGGCATTTCACCCGCAAGCAGCTTGGCCGCAAAAATAGCTCTTGTAGAAAGCTCCTCAATCACGTAGCCCCACTGTTCCTCAGTGAAGGGGTCTAGCCCTAAAGAGACTTCATAAGGTTCCGGTGCAGTGCCTTGCACCTGAGCCAGTACCTGAGGCCCTTGGAACTTCAGGCCCAACACTCGGCCTTCGCGCACATAGTTTCTGGCCCGCTCTAAGCGCCGTCGCCAGCCGAAAGATTCCAGCACATCAATCCAGCGCTGCGCCCACCATTCACGTTCGGTGCCAGATTGTGTTGGTTCAACGGTCATGGTGTTGGCCCTGTCGGAATGAATCTTTATCGATGCTACGTTAAGTGAGGTCAATTGATCCGAAGTCTTTGGTGAGATAATCTTGCAAACCCTGAATGCAAACCTTGAATGCAACCATGATTTCTACAATGACAAAATTTTACCAAGTGCTGGCTGGCTTGACGGTGTTGAGCCTCTGGTCTACATCCACCCTCGCCGACGAGATTCGACGAGATGTCCCTTTTAACCAGCCCATCCCTGCCACTGGTCGCCTAACCCAGCGTCTGCCCCTGACTCAGTTACCCGCAGCCAAGCGCTTTACCAACTGCCCTAACTCAACCAAGCTTGTGGAATATGCCGAAAGCTCCCATTTTCAGGTCATGATTTGTGCGAACAAAAAAGACGCTAACAAGTTTAAGTATTGGATGCAAAAGTCTAAGAAAACAAACAAACTCACTCAGATCGCTGCACGCCCAGATCCCAATAGCCAAAGCGTTCTATGGGAATCTGGAGACTATCGCGCCATGATTTATGCCGATGGCGCTCGACCCAATACCATCAATGCCTACCTTGAATCCTACAACCTCAAAACCAAGAAGGGGCTAGGTGAGGCACTGCTGTATCACTACAGCACGTTTTACGGCAATCGTTAATTCAAGGGGGAAGTAGTTATATTTACGGATGCCGCCCTCAACGAAGCTGTGATAATTCCGTAAATCCCTCGTTTTGCATGAATGAATAGAGTCCTATTCTGAAGACATCAATCAATCCACACAAACAATCCACACATCAGTGAGGTACTTCGGATGGGACTTACACAGCAGATTCGTCAGCTTCTTGGACAAGACAGTAATCTCTCAAACCTGCCAAAGTTTGTACTGTCCGGCAGTCCTGCTGACCCAGACCACACAAAACGAAGAATGCAACAACGGGCGATCGCCGTTGAAATGATTGAAGTGGCGCTACTGTATGGCAAATGCGAACAGTGCAACCATGCAACCACCTATACCCTCCTGGATAAAACCCTCAAAAAGACCCCCTACGAGAAATTCCTCGACAAATTGCGAGGATTACGGGTTATTGCCCAAGAAGGGCCTTTTGGCTTAGAAGTCACCAGTGTTTATTGGGCCTGGGATTTGAGATAGGGAGTAGAGCCCAACTCTAACGAGTATTCACCTTAGCCGCCGTTTTCTTCGGTACCTCCGGTATCTTAAGTGCTTCTGGTCGCTTCAGCTCTTCGGGATGACTGGGAGGAATGCCCTCCACACTAATCAGCGTCTCAATCACAGCCTTAACAATCGGTGCTGCAACCGTTGAACCAAATGCATCATCACCCT
The DNA here is from genome assembly GCA_031362245.1 of Acaryochloridaceae cyanobacterium OTE_25_metabat_464. Classification (GTDB taxonomy): domain Bacteria; phylum Cyanobacteriota; class Cyanobacteriia; order Thermosynechococcales; family Thermosynechococcaceae; genus JAAURS01. The sequence continues at coordinate 21,576 of JANLSD010000271.1, forward strand.
TCGGTTCATCAACTACCGCAAAAATGACGTACCGAGGAGATTCCACCGGAAAAGTAGCGACAAAGCTTGTAATCCGAGTGCGTTGGTAGGTACCGCCGCTGGCCTTTTGGGCCGTTCCGGTTTTACCCCCTAGTCGATAGCCTGGAATTTTGGCGGGCTGTCCGGTACCGTTCTGCACCACGCTTTCCATCATCTTGCGCACACTGGCGGTGGATGCTTCTGAAAAAATTCGGCGGGGTGGAATTAAATTCGATTTGTTAATCAGCTTGCCGCTGGGGTCAAATAGCCCTTCGGTGACATGGGGCGTCATCATGATGCCTCCATTGGCGATCGCCGCGTGAAGCTGAACCATTTGGATGGGCGTAACTGAAAACCCCTGACCAAAAGAATTGGTTGCCGCCTCAATGGGATAGTCTACAAACTGCTCCCGCCCTTTCATACTACCCGCTGTCTCGAAGGGCATATCGGTGCCCGTCATTTCACCAATGCCAATGGTTTTGAGGAAGTCATAGTAGGTGGCTCGCTTAACGCGCTCCATAATATGAACCATTCCAATATTGCTGGAAACCTCCAGAACTTTGGTAATGCTGATAGCCCCGTGGGACGAACCATCGTTGTTTTGGATAGGCCAACCGCCGACGGAAATATGGCCCTCATCGTAGACAACGGTATCGGGCTGAATGGCTTTGGCGTCTAGGGCGATCGCAATATTAATGGGCTTGAAGGTAGAGCCTGGTTCATACAAATCGGTAATGGCCCAGTTTCTGAACAGTGCTGGGTTTGCCTTATAAAATCGGGTGGGGTCATAGGACGGCTCAGCCACCAGGGCCAGCAAGGAACCATCCTTAACATCCATTACCATGACCGCACCGCGTAGAGCGTTGTACTGCTTTAATTTTTTGTGGAGTGCCGTCGTCGCTGACCACTGTAACCGTGTATCTAGGGTCAGTCTAAGGTTAAGTTCTTCCGCATTGAGCGGGCGTAGAGAAAACTCATTGGGCAACAGATACCCATTTCCATCTTCAGACACTTTCTCTGAGGGTGGCTTTGCCTTCAGCCACGTTTGCAGACTATACTCCAGACCCGCCTGTCCTAAGTGCTCTGCATCCACATAGCCCACAATGGAAGACATGAGGTCTTTCTGAGGATAAACACGGCTCCATTCCTGATTCAGCTCAACCCCATCTAAGGTCAATTTGCGCACCGCCGCCGCCCCATCTTCGGAGATATTTCGCGTTACCGGAATCCCTGTTTTTCCGGTCTCAAATAAACGGGTTAGCTCATCTGCGGGCATTTTAAGGATGGGAGAGAGTTCTGTTGCAATATCCGCCTTACTTTTTTTGAACATGACGGGATGCACAAACAAACGGAAGCTTGGCTCATCCTTTGCCAAGATATTGCCATTGCGATCCAAAATTGAATGCCGTGATGACTTTGGCGACAACTTACGCATGCGCTGATCCTTCGCCATTTGTCCGAGCTTAGGCCCTTGATTCACCTGGAGCCAAAAGAGTCGAGTAATCAGTCCAAATTGGCCCAATAGCAGCAGCAGCCATACCCAAACCACTCGATTATGGTAGCCAGGAAGGTTAATGGGCTTGGTGTTACGAAGCCGTTTGGTAATCTCAGCGCGGCGAGAGTTTGAGTTGTTGCCAGCAGAAGCACGCATTAATTTAAGAACTGAAGTTTAGGAAGTGAAGGTTAGAAACTCAATCAATCTAGTAGGCTAGTGGAGCACTCACAGCCGGATCAGGCTGAACAACGGCTGGGGGGACAGTGGGAAGGTTAGGACGGGGGGACATGGCTGGCAAAAACAGGTTGTTGCTTGGCCCTTGGGGCACTAGCCCCGATGCGTTTTCCATCGCGTTTTGGGTGATGTCGTGCTTAGCGGTTTCGGTTTGGGCTTGGAATTGCCGTTCATTGCGGCGGAGTTGGTCTAAGTGTTGGTAGCGTTTTCCCCAAGAGACTTGGGTGGAAACGCTCCAGCCATAGAGAGGCAAAATCCCCAAGACCAGCAGGACGGCTGCGGGTGTTGAAATTCGACGCAGCTTCATCAACAGGGCTAACCGTCGAGATTGCTGCGGCTGAGGGAAAAGCTGAAGGGGCGTAGCAGTTGCGGGGCTTTTGTTGGCGATGCGCTTTGAGGGGGCAGCATCACGGGCCGTTTTACGGCGAAGATTGGGCTGGGCGGCGGTGGGCATAAATTCACTCCTCGGGTTCTCAAATGCATCCTGGGATGCTTCGACAGGCGATGGTTGGGATGCTTGGGCAGCGTTCCCTGCACTATCAATACATAATTTGGGAGTCTTAAGAAAAAGAATTATCTTTTTTTCAGATCATTGGTTCATATCCTGACCCGTCTTTTGGCTTTACGCAAGGGCTTTTTCAGATTTTCTGTAAAGTTTTTTGGGGATCTTGTCGCACTTGATGAAAATGTGGGTTCAAGTGGGGGGATAGGGAAGATGGAAGAGGTGGAAAGGATGGGATTTAGCTATTGTTATAGGTGCTCTGCAAACCGGAGCTTGGCCGATCGCGATCGCGGGTTCTGCCTGATCTCGTCCGGCTGGGCCTGAATGGGCTTACGGGTAATCACGTTGAGGCATTCCGTGGCGCGGAGGGTGTGCTTTACAATGCGGTCTTCGAGGCTGTGAAAGCTAATGATACCGATGCGTCCCCCTGGATGAAGCCACAGGGGGGCTTTGGCTAAGAATTTTTCAATGGAGGTCAGTTCTTCATTGACGGCAATGCGGAGTCCTTGAAAGACACGGGTTGCAGGGTGTATGAAGGTTCCTCTGGTGCGGCCTGTTTGGTGGCGGGGGAGGACGGCGGCGATCGCATCGGCCAACTGAGTTGTGGTTTGAAACGGGCGACAGTTCACAATGTGCTTGGCAATCCGGCGTGAATGCCGTTCTTCACCGTAAAAAAAGAAAATATCGGCGAGTTCTTTCTCTTTAGCACGATTAATGAGATCTGCTGCGGTACGGGGATAGGTTTGATCCATTCGCATATCCAAAGCGGCTTCGTGACGAAAGCTAAAGCCCCGCTCGGGTTGATCCAGCTGGGCAGAGCTAACGCCTAAATCGGCAAAAATACCGTGAAATTTTTGATCCCCAGGGTTGTAGTCGGCAAAATTGCCTTGCCAGAACTGAATGCGATCGCCATACTGCTCCTGTAAACGCGCTTTGGAGGCTGCCAAGGCATCCTGATCTCGGTCTAGGGCAATGACTTTAGTGTCGGGAGTTGCCAGCACCAACTCACTATGTCCTCCCCCACCAACGGTTGCATCAAGATACAGCCCACCCTCTTGGAGCGCTAGTCCTTCCATGAGTTCACGGGACAAGACGGAAACGTGATGAAAACTGTCGCTCATGAATTGAGACCTTATTGCCGTAATCAATATGTAACGCTTATTATCACCCTCAGTCTTTATAGTGCATAGGTGGATGGTAGAATTCGGCTTTCCCCATTAAATAAAAACTAGAGGTGTGTTATGGCAAATGGATATGGTCAAGCGCAGGGCTTCCTCGGTGACTTTAAAGCATTCATCATGAAGGGTGACGTGCTTGATCTAGCTGTTGCAGTCGTCATTGGTGCAGCATTTGGGAAGATTGTTACTTCATTGCTCGAAGATGTTATTACGCCTGCATTACTAAAGCCTGCGATGGAAGCTGCTGGTGCAAAGGATCTAGCATCTTTATCTTACGACGGGATTAAGTATGGCTCTTTCTTGGCGGCTGTCTTAAACTTCATCATCATTGCTTTTGTCATTTTTGTGCTGATCAAATCGATTGAAGGTGCAAAACGTAAGATGCAACGTCAAGAAGCGCTTGCTGAACCAGCCGCAGATCCAGCCGTGATCGCTCAAGAAAATCTAATCAATTCTCTGGATCGTTTAACCCGAGCAGTAGAATCTAAGGCAAGCTAACACAAAGCCTGATTTTCTCGATCTGCGTTGTTTGAGCTAAGTTAGATGGCCCACGGGGGGTGCCATCTAATTGCAAAAACAATTTTTATTCCGATCCTGATGCACGATTTTTGATCTGGCTATAAAGACTTTGCCCGCCGAAAGTCTTGGACTACTTTTTTTACATCTTTGTGTTGGCTATCCACTTGGTCATTGAGCTGCTGCATTTCGGATTCAGAAATGCGATCGCCGAAGTCCCACAACGCCTGACGCAGTTCTGGATATTTTTGGAGCGTTTGCTGCCGCACCACAGGCGCAGCTTGGTAGGGCGGAAAGTAGCGTTTATCATCTTTGAGAATCACTAAATCCAACCGCGATAAAACGCCATCCGTAGAGTTGCCAGCTACCATGTCAACCTGCTTCGCCGTTAGGGCACGATAGATCAGCCCTAAATCCATCGTGCGGGGCGGCCCAGAAAATTTGAGTCCATAGGCGTTAGATAAACCCGGAAATCCATCGGCACGGTCTGCAAATTCATAACCGAAGCCTGCCGTCCACTTTGGCGTATGTTGAACCGCATCAGATAGGGACTTGAGATTAAGTCGTCGTGCATCCTCTCCCCGCACAATCATGGCGAAGGTGTTGTTGAAGCCAAAGGGTTCTGTCCATTCCAGCTTAAAGCGTTGGTTGTACGCCTGCTGCGTTCTCTGGTAAACCCCTGGTGGATCGTTGAGGGGCGGGAGTTTCAGGATGGCACTGTAGGCAGTTCCGGTATATTCGGGGTACAAATCCAGTTCTCCAGACAGTAACCCTTGATGGCAGACAAAGGTTCCGCCCAAGTTGAGGCGGCGCTCGACTTTGAGATCGGTATTGGCTTCAATGTGCTGGGCTATCAGCTCCGCTAAGATCAACTGTTCAGTGAAGTCTTTGGATCCAATTACAATGCGTTTGGTTTCGCTGCTGCCACAGCTTGTGAGCAGCAGGCATGCTAATAAAACTGAGAGTCCTTTAAGGGGATTGATAATGTTCCTTACACATTGCACTACCCCCCTCAGTCCCCCCGTGGTAAGGGGGGAAGAATCTAGAGTCTGGCTCCCTCCCTTAGCGCTTTCAGAGCGGCTACGCCAAGGCAAGGGGAGGGTTGGGATAGGGTAGTGTAAGGTGTGAAACAAATGTTCTACGAAATTCATTTTGCACAAGTATTTATAAAGCATTAATCCACTCCTGCACCGATGCGTAACCGACGTTCTAGTAAAGATAGGGTGGTATCAATGGCGATCGCCATCCCTGCCGCTGGCACTGCACCAGCCAAAATCAACCGATGATCCACCACCGCCACCCCTCGAAAAATAAACACGCCTAGCCCCCCTGCGCCAATGGCGGCGGCAATGGTAGCCACACCTACCGCAATGACCGTTGCAATGCGAATCCCGCCTAATATTACGCTCAATGCCAGCGGAATTTCCACTTGGGTCAACAACTGCCAGTCTGTCATACCCATGCCGCGTCCCGCTTCACGCACTGCCGCATCCACGCCTGTAATGCCAAGATAGGTATTTTGAATAATGGGTAACAGCGCGTAGAGGGTGAGCGCCACAATTGCGGTGCGAGAACCAATGCCCCCAAGAAACGGGAGCGGAATCAGCAATCCAAACAGTGCCAGACTCGGAATGGTCTGGACAATATTGGCAAACCCTAAAACCCAGGCACTCCAGCGTGACTTGCGGGTAATGAGGATGCCTAAGGGAACGCCGATTAGGATGGCGATCGCAATGGAAATCAGCACCAGCACCAAGTGTTCTCCCGTATGCTGAAGCATCTCTGCACCATACTGCGTCAAAAATTCACCCATTTTTCGGTGTTCCCTGCTGCAACATCTTAGAAAGCTCAGCCGTCATGCGAAATCCTTTCAGGAAGGTCTGGGTTTCATGGGTGGTTGATGCCAAAAATTCTTGAGGCGTGTTGAGACTCAGCAGTTCTCCTGATTGCATCAGGCCAATGGTTGTCCCCAAGAGCAATGCCTCCTGTACGTCATGGGTCACAAACACAATGGTTTTTTGCAGCCGCTGCTGAAGCGCAATGAATTCTTGCTGTAGCTCTAATCGTGTGATGGGGTCTAATGCACCAAAGGGTTCATCCATCAACAAGAACGGCGGATCTGCTGCCAGGGCACGCGCCACGCCAACTCGCTGCCGCTGTCCACCGGAAAGCTGATGGGGATGGCGCTGGGCAAACTGAGTGGGGTTGAGTCCCACGGTTTCTAATAGCTCATAAACTCGCGCCTGAATCTGTCCTGGGTTCCATCCGAGCAGGGATGGCACTAGCCCTACATTCCGTGCCACGGTGAAGTGGGGAAATAGTCCCACATCCTGAATGACGTATCCAATCTGTCGCCGCAGTTGAATCAGATCCCATTGCGTTGTGGACTGTCCGGCGATCAAAATCTCCCCTGAACTGGGCATCAATAGACCATTGATAAGTTTGAGGGTCGTGGATTTTCCACAGCCACTGCGCCCCAATAGGACAAGGGTTTCTCCAGGCTGTACCGTAAAGCTGAGTTGAGCCACCAAGTCGCGTCCCTCAAGGGTGTAGGCGACCTTGCGCAACTCAAGGGTGTTGGTCATAGATTTTGTGAGAAGTTGGTCTGAATTTTAGCGTTTTTTGGGGATGCAATCTGAATCCCACCACCGTAGGGGCGGGTTTTGACGATCTCCCATTGTCTCCAACCGATTCATTGTCAACCAAACCCGCCCTGCCCCACCCGTCGTGATCGCACATATCTTCACCGATGCATGATGCAACGCAATTATTACGAACACATCATCCGCGACGAAACAGCATTACAAAACATTTGCCGTTATATCCGCAATAATCCAAAATCGTGGCAAACAGACCAATTACACCCCGACAACCCATCCAAGTGGTGAACGGCGATCGCCATGAAAATCCCTTCCCACAACAAAACCCCTAAAATGCACTACCTTATAAGCAGTCATTTGCGCGACAGGATATATGGTAGAAGCGGTCAAACCTCAGTATCAGATAGCCTGGATAGATTCCCTCATCGACATTCCGCAAACCGCCTGGGATGCCCTCGCCCTACCCCTCAACACCCCCTTCCTAGAATGGGAATGGCTCACCAACTTAGAAACCTCCGGTAGCGCCACCGCCCGCACAGGCTGGCGACCCAACCACCTCACCCTCTGGCGCAACCAAACCCTCATCGCCGCCGCGCCCCTCTACATTAAAAGCCATAGTTATGGCGAATTTGTATTTGACCAAGAATGGGCCGATGTCGCCCGTCGCGTTGGACTCCACTACTACCCTAAACTATTGGGGATGATCCCCTTCACCCCTGCTGAAGGCTATCGCTTTCTCATTGCCCCTGGTGAAGACGAAGCCCTACTAACCGACATCATGGTGCAGGCCATCGATCACTTTTGTGACCAGAACCAGATCTCCGGCTGTCACTTTTTGTTTGCCGATCCGCAGTGGAAAGCCCAGCTTGAGACACGGGGATTTACCCAGTGGCTACACCATAGCTATATCTGGCAAAATAGCGAATTTGATACCTTTGATGGCTACCTTGGAGCCTTTAATGCCAACCAGCGCCGCAATATCAAGAGAGAGCGTAAAGCTGTCCAAGAGGCAGGTCTAGACTTAAAAGTATTTACGGGCGAAGAGATTCCTGAATCTTTATTTACCCTCATGCATGATTTCTATAACGACACCTGCGAAAAATTTATGTGGGGCAGCAAATACCTCACCCAGCAGTTTTTTCAGCAGCTTTATCCGAAGTATGCTCATCGCGTTATGTTTGTCGCCGCTTTTGCCGAAGGTCAGACCCACAAGCCAATGGGCATGTCCTTTTGCATCACCAAAGGCGATCAGCTATATGGACGCTACTGGGGAAGCGATCGCGACATTGATTGCCTCCACTTTGACGCCTGCTACTACACCCCGATTGAATGGGCGATCGCCCACGGCATCCAACGCTTTGACCCAGGCGCAGGTGGACGACATAAAAAACGCAGGGGTTTTCCTGCAACGGCTAACTATAGCCTGCATCGGTTCTATCATCAGCGCTTTGACCAAGTTTTTCAGCACTACATCGGAGAAATTAATGCAGCCGAGCAAAACGCCATAGAACAAATCAACCAAGACCTTCCCCTCAAGCTGAAACCCTCAACCCCATGACTCAAATCCTTGGCACCACCCTGAG